>JAEZJP010000248.1 GCA_023415715.1 Bacillota bacterium | reverse complement strand
GCATAAGCCAGTCCTCGTTGCGGTAACGATCCGGCATGGAGCCGATACCGATATATTCGCAACCGAGTATTTCATGCTCACGGATCACCGCATCCACATCCGCCAGAATTCTTTCCGGATTGGTATGCGTCAAAACGATTGCCAGGCCGTTTTCATCACAGATGCTTTTTATAACCTTTGGTTCAATGGGCCCGATAGCGGAAAGCTGCACGGAAGTATAGCCTATAGCAGCAATCCTTTGCATGGCAATGCGAAAATCCCGTTCCGTCTGGGTGAAAGCCCGAATTGTGTAACTTTGCGCTCCAAGCAGCATATTTTATTCTCCTGCTTATGTAATATACAAAGTCTACGATGTTTTTCGTGCAATGTACATTGCAATTTTCATTGTTAATATTGCATTGCGCACCATTCCGGGTTAGAATAAAATCAGCGTAGAGGAAGGGTCGTGAAGCTTTTGATGCAACAATTCTTTTTGGATCATTTAAACGCCACCCATAGTGCATCCTATGATGTATCTGTAAACTATAAGCTTCATTGCCATCCCATCTATGAAATCTACTATTTTATCAGCGGCTCGGTGGATTATCTGGTAAACGGCGTGCTATATCAGCCCAAGCCCAACAGCGTTATATTGATGGCGCCTGGCACATTCCACGAATGCCGTGTGAAAACGTCAGAGAAGTATGAACGTTTTACATTGCATTTTGACCCCGGCCTGGTTCCGGAAAAAATACGTACACAATTGATGCGGCCATTCCATTCATCATCCATTTACCTGGAAAATGTGGATTCCATATTTTATGAACTGAACGCACTTCAGGCTTGCTATGCCTATCCCGACGAGCTGTCGGGACCGGCGGTCAATGCACGGCTTGTGGCCATGCTGTCGCAGATTCTGAACATCTACAATGCTTTTAAACCGCCGGAGGAATCTGCGGTGGATATGACGCTGCCCCAAAAAATCATTGAGCACATCAATACCAATTTTTCGCAGAAAATTACGCTGGACATGCTGTCCCAGCAGTTTTTCATGAGCAAGAACCAAATCAACCGCATTTTTACAAAGGCTACCGGCAGGTCGGTAATGGATTATGTACGGCATAAGCGCATCATCTACGCCGAGCACCTGCGCGCCATGGGTACGCCGGCTGCGGAAGCTGCCTATAAGGCGGGCTTTGACAACTATTCCACCTATTACCGTCTTAAACAAAAATGGAAGGATTGAAAACTGTATGGAAAACAATCAGGCGGCGCCGAAAAACATTGATGAATATATTGCACAGTTTTCCCCCGAAATTCAGTCTGTCATGCAAACCGTCAGGCAGGCTATTCGGGAGGTGGCGCCGCAGGCGTCGGAAAAAATAAGCTGGCAGATGCCCACATTCTATCTTCACGGAAACCTGGTCCATTTTGCCGGCAACAAAAGCCACCTGGGATTGTATCCTGGTGCCAGCGGCGTGGAACATTTTCTGCCGGAATTAACGGAATACAAAACTTCCAAGGGGGCCATTCAATTTCCCTACGTAAAGCCGATGCCGCTTGATCTGATCCAGAGGATCGTAAAATTCCGTGTGGCGGAAAATGAAGCATGGGCAGCTGAAAAAGCGAATAAAAAGTAGTAGATGCATAAACTGTTTTGAAGTGTATTGCAGGAGTATGGATGTATCACCTTTTTTCTGTCTTAAGGAAGCAATATGCGCTGGAGCCAAAGCGGATCAGCCCCGTAACAGGCGGCTGGTCCGCGCTTGCATACAAAGCTGAGTGCGGGGAAAATTGCTATTTTTTGAAAGCATATGAAAAGAAAAACGCCTCCACAGCGTATTGGACGGCGCTTCTTGATGATTATATGCCTATACTTTTGTGGCTTAGCCGCGAGTCGCCCTTGTGCGGAAAAGTTCCAAACCCCATTCTTACAATAGATGGCGGATATCACTGCCAGGATGACAGACACAATTTTGTATTGTTTGATTTTATCGAAGGTGTAACGGTAGGGGATAAACCGCTCACTCATCAGCAGGTGCTGGAGCTTGCGCAAATCATGGCGGAACTGCATACATCAGGAACCTTTATACCTTTTCCTGCGAAAGCGCTGGAGGAAGATTTTTCAGTTCCATTTATTATTAAGCTGGAAGCCTTTTTGGAGCGTGGCCTTGCGGATTCTCCTGCCGTTGTGCGGGATATAGCCGGATTGTATAAAGCGCAGCTATATGAAAAGGCCGGTGAATTAAGAGGTTTGGCGGATATGCTGAAACTGTCCGGCGCACCTAAGACGCTTTGCCATACGGACGCCCACGGATGGAATTTGATGAAAGGCAGCCGCTTGATGCTGATCGACTGGGAAGGGATGCGGATTGCCCCGGCCGAAGCCGATCTGTTCATGTTTTCCGGGAAAGCATATTGGGATACCTTTTTGGAGAGCTATTCGAATCTGCGGCAAGGATATATTTTGGACCCGCTTGCCATGCGGTTTTATACGCTCAGAAGGAAGCTGGAAGACATCTGGGCATTTATGGAGCGGATCCTCTACGATGATATATCGGGTGAACAGCGGATGAGAGCGCTGAAATACATGCGGGCCGGCTGCGAACACTTGAATGATGATCATTTTGGATAAGGATTTGGTATAGAAAACTCATTTCGATGGCGCAATAGCATTTGATGTAAGCGGCTTGTCGGTGATCCACTCCCGAACCGTTTGATTGAACATATCGCTTGCCTTCCATGGGATATCGTGCCTGTAGCCCCCGAACAGAATTCCCTTTGCGTTGGGCAGCGCTTTTACAATGTCGTTTACGGACTCACGCATGGCCTTAGGCTCTTTTTCTCCAGCAATCACCAGCGACGGGGCGCCAGCCTTATACAAGTGTTCCGGCAGTTTCAAATGCTTGTACAGCTCGCCGTAGACACGGTCCAGGGAATCAACGGTAAGCAGCTGAAAGTCCTTTTCAAGGTTCCTCCCATCCTCTTCATCGGGAAAACCGAACTGCTTCACCTGATATTGAAGAAGCGCTTTGCTTTTGAGCATCGCTACGGTCATACGGTAAAAGAAACGGTTGAAGGTCCATTCCAGCCACGGAATGGGCCTGTAAAGCGCGCTGACGATGACGGCATGGTCCACCAACAGCGGGTATCGGTCCAGCAATTCCACAATGATTTTTGCGCCAATGGAATGGCCGATCACGTGGGCCTTCCGGCCTGGGGCCAATGTTTGAATCAGTCTGGCGATTTCGTCGGCAGAATCAGAAATGGTGAAAATACTTGCATGCAAGCTTTTTCCATGCTCTGCAAGGTCGGGTATGATGCAAAAATAATATGGCCGGGGCATTTTGATTTCCCTTTATTTCATAGTGGAGCGACATATGTTTTTACCCTCCTCATTTATATGAAAACCCGGTGATGCCAAGCAGCTTCAAAACCGTTTCCTTGATGACTGAACTTGTCGCAGCAAGTTCCACTTTACTTTGAAGAAAGGCTTGCGCCTGTATTTCACGGATCAATGCGCAGACAGTATACGCAAGGCCGCTGACAGGCATATCCGCTTGCGGATGAAATACCTTTGTCTCCATACCCTTTTGGATGATGAAGCGGAATTCATCCGTCAGGTCCTTCATGATATCGTGCAGCCTTTGTTCGTACTGTTCCTTGGCTGTTTCAAACCGGTCGGCCTTCAGCAAACTGCCCAGTGAATACTGCGTAATGAGCAGCAGGGTGGCAGGCTCATTCATCGCGGTTTGAATAGCGCTGTCTACATAGTGAACCAATGCTGAGGCAGGATCCTGCTCTGCCAATTGGTGCATTTGCAGGTGTCCCTTTAGCATGCCTTCCATGAGATACTGAAAGGCTGCGGTTTGAAGCTCCTCTTTGCTTTGGAAGTATTCATAGATCGTTGACTTGCCGATACCCGCGATGTCGGCTATTTGACGCGTGGTTGCATTTGCCATGCCGAATGCGGCGTAGGCCTTGAGTGCTGCCTGAAGAATGGCCGTTTCTTTATCCTTTGTCCCGTTGGTTTCAATGGATGGATTCATGTCCAACATCTTCACTTCTTCCATGCACTCGTTTCCGACCGACCGGTCGGTCGGAAATGTTGCCAGTATATCATCCTCTGCCAGGATTGTAAATAGGGGATACGTAAAAAAAAAACCTACCCATGGAGGATAGGGGCTTTGCTTCGCTATGTATCAGCCGGCTTGTTCCGTATACTTTTTAAAGTTATCCAGTATGGCCTGCCAGCCGCTTCGCTGCTTCTCGATGGGATAAACATTTTCCGCATCAAAGGTTTCGGTGATTTCCGTTTTGCCGTCCCGTTTGACAAAGGTAGTTTTTACTTTTCTGCTGTCGCCCATGGCAAAAGATATACTTTTATACGGCTCTACTTCATCATACACGCCGGAAAAGTCAAATCCGGAGCTTTCATCCTTCGCTTCCATTCTGAAAAGGAATTTCCCGCCCGCCCTCAGGTCGTTTTGGGCATATGGCGAATGCCAGTCATCGGACGCATGGTTCCAGTTGACGATATGTTTAGGGTCCGTCCAGCACTCCCAAACTTTTTCCACTGGAGCATGGACGGTGGCTTTTACCGTAATTTCCACTTGATTGGTGCGCATACGTTCCGCCCTTCTCTTGTCGCTATTTTCTGATGGCGTTGACCACAGTCAGCAGGATCACGGAACCAACTACCGCTACGATCAGGCTCCAGAGATTAATTCCTGTGACACCGTGACCGCCCAGTCAGACAATCACATGATATATATACCAAATTTGTTCGTCCGCTAAACAAGGGAAAAGGATCAATGTATAGCAAAGAGATCGTATATTGTACGGGATGCTAAAAGTTGGTAGAATAGAGCATGATGGGAAGAACTTATACAAACCTTCAATTTTGACTGCATATAAGGAGTAATATGGAAAGATTTGCGATCCCCGGCGCAGGTGCAATCATACGCCGCAGCAAGGACGGCTGCGAACAGATTTTGCTTCAGGAACGCTGCAAAAAGGATGCTCCCCTGGAAAACGGGCTGCTGGAAATACCGGCGGGGAAAATACGGGAATTCGAAAGCATTTATGATACCATACGCCGTGAAGTAAAAGAGGAGACAGGCCTTGATATTGTGAAGATTGAAGGCGAGGAAGAATCATCTTTCCACGCTGCGAATGGCTATAAAGTACTGAATTTCAAACCCTTTTCATGCAGCCAGAATCTGGAGGGCGCTTATCCTATTATGGTTTTCACTTTTGTCTGCACGGCGGAGGGGACGCTGCTTCGCAGCTCTGATGAGGCGAGGAACTTTATATGGGCCGGCCATGAAGAGCTTTCCAAAATGCTTGCGGAAACGCCTGATCGTATCTACCCGATGCATGTTGATACTTTGCGCAAATTTCTGAAGTACAAAGCTTCATAAAGGAGAAATATAGTATGCATCCCGATTTGGTGGGCGCGTTTGAAAAGCTGATCTTACTATTGAAAGCGGATGAACGTTGCAAGGGCGGATGGCAGTACGGGTCGCTTAGCCGCGGCGAAGAGGACATTTATTCGGACTATGACCCTGTTTTTTTGGTGGATGACAGGGATTTTGAGGCCTTTGCAGCCGATGTTCCCAATTTTCTGAAACAGGTATGCGATGAGCTTGTCATTTGCTGGCCGGAAAACTATAACGACGCGCACTTTAAAAACTTCTGCAATGTGATAAAAATTGGGGAGAACCTGCATCAGCATGACTTCTTCATCATGAATGCCGATTATCCTATGACGTGGTTTTGCAGGCAGCATCTAAAAGGCTGCACGCGCAAGAACATCATATTTGACAGGATGGGGGAAGTAGGCATCCTGCTGGATAAGAACCTTAGGACCGACAATCATATCCCCGATATTGCCCGGGCCATGGACACCTATTGGTTCCATGCAGAGATGCTGATCAAGTATTTCAAACGCCGCGACATGTTCAAGCTGATCAAGAATGCCGATATGATCTTCCATGCCCATGTGGATCTTCTTTTGGGCCATTATGACACGCTGGATTGGGGGGCATGGGAAAGCAAGGTGAAAAAATGCGTTCCGCCCGAAAAGCAGGCGCATTTGCTTGCCTATTTTGTACCGGCGGATTTTGATGCCATGGAAGGTATGATACGCAAATGCATGCAACTTTTCAAGGAAGATGCTATAGCTGCATGCAAAGAAAAGAGTATTGAATACCCTAAGCATATTCCGGATCTTGTGATGGGCTATTTTGACCGGAGAATGTCGGGCGGCGAATGGTAATACCCTCAATGCCGGGTTATCGGTTAACTGTGCACCTTATAACAAGACCATGACATATCAGCAGAGTGTTAGCTCCGTTTGGAAGGCGACGGTTGCATTCCCTGATATCCTGACATTAACAGGTTCGCCTTTCTCGATCATAACTTCTACGCCGATTGTTCCCGCCCGGTGAATGGCCTCTCCTTGCCTGGCGCTAAAACGGAAGATTTCTCCTTCATGCGGAACGATTTTATAGTGAACCAGGTATGCTCCCAGCGGTCCGTTCGCGTTTCCGGTCACCGGGTCTTCATTGATCCCTATCGCCGGCGCAAACATCCTTCCTTTTACCAGAATGCCGCTATCTTTGGAATCCAGCGTAAACACATAATATCCGTTGCAGCCAATCACTTCGCTTAACTTTGCCAGAGCGCCATGATCTGGTTTCATGCAATTGAGAATTGCGCTGTCCTTAATACCGATCATTACTTTTGAATGGCCAGTGGATACGATTTGTACCGGGCAGCTTTTAAGCAGGTCATCTTCCGTAATCCCCAACGCTAAAAGCAGGACATTCTTGTTTTCTCCGCCGATCAGGGCACCAAACTCGATTTTTCCCTGGGTCATAATTATTTGATAATCATTCCGGTCGCGTAGAATATCCACAGGCAGGATTCCCGCGCCTGTCTTTTGCACAACTCTGGTTGTCCCAAGATCCATTTCCAATGCACGCACGTAATGCGCCGCGACCGTTGCGTGGCCGCAAATGGGAACCTCCCTGTTTGGTGTGAAAAAGCGCACATGCACATCATGACCGCGATCATCTGGCGAGAGGATAAACGCCGTTTCGGAATTGTTTAGTTCCCTGGCAATCTTCTGCATCTCAAGCTCGGTCAATCCATCTGCGTTCGGGATGACGCCGGCTGGGTTTCCCGCGAGTTTTTCCGTTGTAAAGGAATCCACCTGGTATAGGCGGTACGTTCTTGCCATGGTCTCCCTCCATTTTTGTGGGAATTACTCCGGCAAAGAATAACATGATCCGCATGCCATGTCAATTGCAGGGAAGAATATGCGCCGTTCCGTGCAGGATTTTGCACCCTGCCCGCATGATGGCGCCGGTTTATTTTTTGCTTGACAAATGAGCATGATGTGCTATTTTGTTTGGCAGGGAATTGCGCATGCTAAGGAAATGAAAAGGCGGAGTACAAAGATATGAGGATCCGGTTCACTGAACGCGCAGGAAAAAGGATGGTTGCCGCATTTTTTGCGCTGCTGCTCATGGGTGGCCTGCTGATTGCTGGTGATTACGGAGTTTCTTGGGATGAACGCACGGAAACGGAAATACTGGTATCCAATATGCAGTATGCCGCGCAGAAATTGCTTCCGAATTCCATGGTGAATCAGCATCTGACACCAGTTATGAACATGTTCTATTATGAACGGGTATTGAATGCGCCGCCATCCCTTGTTCAATACGTGGAGCGGGATCACGGGCAGGCAGTGTATTACCCTGCAGCTGCTTTCTTTTTCGCTATATACAAATTAAAGCAAACAGATCCATCCTTGAGCGTAGAGCACAGCTTGTATCTTGCCCGTCATATCTACAATTTCATCATTTGCTTTTCAGGGTGGATCTTATTGTATCTGCTGGCTAAAAAGATAACTGGCCGCAGGTTGTACGGGCTTTTGTGCGTAGCGTTTGCCGTGCTGTCGCCCAGGTTTTTTGCCGATTCCTTTTACAACAACAAAGATATGATTGCCTTTATCACGTGCATTTGGATGATGTACGCAGTCTACCGGTTCTTTGAAAAGCAATCGATACTCTCTGCAATCGCAGCGGGTGTTGTCAGTGCCTTTGCAATCAATACCAGGGTCAGCCTTGCATTGTTCCTTGTATTGGCGGTCATATACTTTATTGCCGTACAGATCAAGACAAGGGAGTTTGGCCTTCGATCGCTTGGGTGTATCGCAGCTGCGTTAGTCTCCGTTGCGCTGACCTATTATATCATTACGCCGGCCGCTTGGAAGGACCCTGTTGGGCTTTTGAAATATGTGCTGGGCAACGCCGCATACTTCAGCCGGTGGGATGGTTATGTCTACTACTTCGGGAAGGTATACCATCCATCCCAAATCCGCCTGCCGTGGCACTATCTTCCCGTGATGATCGCCGTCACAACGCCGGTATTGATTTTGTTCCTTTTGCTCATTGGGCTTTTCCGGCTGCTGAAGGAGCATCAGAAAATAAAAGAACTGCAGCTTTATAGCGGATACGGTTTCGTTTTGCTGGCGGCAGTCTTTTCGCTTATTTCTTTGGCCGTGCCCATTGTATTGAAAAGCAATGTCTACAATGGCTGGCGGCATTTATATTACATTTATGCTGGGTTTTTGCTTTTGGCGGTGTGGGGGATACAGTGGCTGCTTGGCGTGCGCAAAAAATGGGTGAGAATCGCGGCCGCCCTCTGTCTTGTTTTGCAATTGGGCAGTGCTGCGGTATGGATGGTTGTCAACCATCCATACCAGTATGTCTATTACAACGTCCTGGCCGGTTCTCATCCGGAGGAACGTTTTGAACTGGATTATTGGAACACAAGCCAGTCCAGGCTGATAAAGAGAGCGCTTGCGGAGAATGAAGGCAAAAAGGTATGCGTCTTCTATTCCACCACCTACTGTGCCACCATCGAATATGCCGATTTTTTACTAACGGATGAGGAAAGAAGCAGACTCAAGCTGTACAATCTGGACAGCCTGCAGGGCACAAGCCCCACCTACTTAAGAAACAATCCGGCCTATTTGGTCATCAACCCCACAACGGCAAAGAAGATGCATATGTGGGGCTGGCCTCTGTACCTGGATGCGGATCAGACCGTGTACACAAACCTTAAGCCGGTATATGAGGTTGCGGTGAATGGTTCATCCATCCAGCAGCTTTACCGGCTGAATGAGCAGCAGGTACTCTATTTGATGGAAACGCACCAGTAGGCGGGATGCAAGAGAAGGAACTTGTTCTGAATATTATTCGACTCTTGCCGAAACGTTTACGTCTATATTGCCCCTGGTCGCATTGGAATATGGGCAGACCTGATGGGCATCAATCACCAGTGAATCGGCGGTTGCCTGGTCAATGCCATGAAACACGGCTGTAATGTCCACTGCCAGGGAATAGCCGCCTGCATCGTTTCTGCCGATACCGACGCTGGCATGTACTTCCGGCGTTGCTACGGTCAGCCTCTTTACCTTGAATACATGCTGCAAAGCGCTGCCAAAGCATGCGGCATAACCGGCGGCAAACAGCTGTTCCGGATTAAATCCTACACCTTTGGTGCCGCCCAATTCGGAAGGGGAAGCCATCTCAAAGCGTACCGGACTATTTTCCACAGATACCTGCCCGTCGCGGCCGCCTACAGCCACAGCTTTTGCCTTATAAAGAATTTTCATGAAATCAGCTCCTTTGAATGTAATGAGTGCCTATTTTCTATATATCCAAAGGAAGCCACATCTAAACACGGTGCGGCTCATTGATCCTTGATTTTGTTGGGGCGCAATATTATTTCTTCAAATCAAGGCGGAGATATAAGACATTCTCATATGGATTAAACCTATATGGCTCCGTTTCTTCAAATCCGAGCTTTCTGTACAGCGCTACCGCACTCTCCATAAATGCAAAGCTGTCAAGCAGCATTTCAGCGTAGCCGATGATGCGCGAATCGTCAATCACACGCTCCGCAAGCTGCCTGCCCAAACCGTGCCCTTTGTATTGATCGCGGACAAACAGGCGTTTCATTTCGCAGCGCTTTTCGCCGTTCATGCTTGTATCAAAATAGCGCAACGCGATGCAGCCGGCAGGTTCGCCGCCGGCCAGCGCCAAATACAGCCGGCCGTCCGGCTTTGCATACTTGCCTGGCAGCGAGGCAAGCTCTTCATCGAAATTCTGAAAATCGAGCGGGATTTTAAGCCACGCCGCATATTCGGAAAAAAGCTTGCGGATGTCGTCAAGGCGCTCATAGGCTTCCAATAATTCTACATTCATACTTCAAATCTGCGAATTGAAGATATTTCTCAAATTGTACACTACGTTGGATTCATCCGCCTTGGTGCTGGATGCCTCGTTGATGTTGCTAAGCG
>JAEZJP010000200.1 GCA_023415715.1 Bacillota bacterium | reverse complement strand
GGCCGTGGTGGCCTTGATCGGGCTGCTGCCGCAGATCACGGTGATCACCACATCGTTCATCAAAACCGACTTTACGGGTTTTGTGGGCGGCTTCACCTTTGACAATTACAAGACCATCGCCAGCCGCCTGGGCCACAACATATTCAATACGTACTACTACTCCGTGGCGGCCATCGTGTTTATCGTTATACTTGGGATGCTGATCTCCTACATTCTGGTGCGCAAAAAGGGTAAGGTTGCCGGCCTTATCGATACGCTGGTCATGTTTCCGTACGTCATTCCCGGCTCGGTGCTGGGCGTTTGCCTGATCGTGGCCTTCAACCGCAAGCCCGTCATATTGACAGGCACCGCGGCCATCATGATCATTTCCTATGTAGTGCGCAAGCTGCCTTATACGGTGCGCTCCGGCAGCGCGTTTTTGTACCAGACGGACCCCAGCATTGAGGAGGCATCCATCAGCCTTGGTGTTTCGCCCATGAAGACGTTCTTTACCGTAATGGCAAGGCTCATGCTGCCGGGCATCCTTTCCGGCGCTGTGCTAAGCTGGATCACCTGCATCAACGAATTAAGCTCCAGCATCATGCTCTACGCGGGGGGTACATCCACCATCGCCGTGGCCATTTACCAGGAGGTCATGCGCATGAGCGACGGCACGGCCGCCGCGCTGGCATCCATTTTGACCGTAACAACCATCGCCTCGCTGCTGATCTTTTTACGGGTCAGCAAGGGAAAAGTGTCGATTGTGTAGAAAGAAGCCAGGGAGGCTCCGCCTCCCTGGACCCACTGCGAAAGGTGAAGGAGCCCTGCCCCCGCCAATGGCGGAAATGGGCAGGGCGGATGAATCAAGCGAAACGAGCGATGGGAGCGGCAGCGAACCAGCGCGACGACTGAGCTTGCGGAATGTCATCCCTTGAAAATCCCATATATGGCATTAAAACACGTAAGAATTTGGATTCTGATAGCAGGCTATTTTTCCTTGCTGCCAAAACCTCCCCCAGCCTCATTCGTCGGCAGGAGGTATAAGGTAACATGAACGCAATACATTAAACCGGCGGGGTGATGAAATGGATATAAGCTACGCAAACATAAACAGCGGCGATTATGATACGTTTCACAGCCTGATGACCTGCTATTACCGCGAGGCGGAAGACAAAGACACGCCCCAGGAAGATATCAATGCTTTTATCAGGCTGCTGTTTGACAGGATCATGTCGGGTGAAATCGGCGGCTGCTTTGCTGTAGTGAACGATTGCACAGCCGGCTTTGCGCTTTGGATGAAAGATACCGCGCAAAGCGAATTCAGCGAAATCCTGGGTTTTGGAACAATTCTCGAAATCGGCCTGGACAAGGAATTTAGAAACCGGGGGATTGGCGCTTCGTTGGCCGGCTTTGCGGAACGGCAGATGCTCGCCGGCGGCGTTGACGGGCTATACGTTTGTGCATACGGCCCGGCCCAGGGCTTCTGGCTTAAGTGCGGCTACAGGGATTCCAAACGGATTGCCAAAAACGGGCTGCCGATTTTAATAAAAGACATCGTCTGAACATCTGCCGTATATCAAAAGTATGGAAAAGGCCGGCGTCCTCTCATCGGGGGTGCCGGCCCTTTTTATGGGGGATAGACGGTTTGAAAGGGGGGATGATAGACATATGAATCCGGTTTACCAAAAAGGAAAAGGGCAAAATGGCGCGGTCATGAAAGGAGGGGCAGTTTGGAAAAAGGCATTACCAACCGTCAGATGTTTTTTATTCTGCTGCTGATCTTATGTGCCTTTCGCACCATTGATGTGCCGCAGATGGCTGCCAAAACCATGGGCCGCAGCGGATGGATCATGATCGTTGCGTATGCCGTTCCTTTTTCCATGGTTGCCGTGATGGTAACAAAACTGAACAACATGTTCATGGGCATGACGCTTTTTGAGTATGGACAGATCCTGCTTGGAAAGGTATTGAACTATTTTCTTTGCATTCTGTTTGCTATTTACTTCTTTACCGTTCTTTCGTACCTGAGTGAGAATATGGTCGAATTGATTTCCACAGATTTTTTGCCCAAAACTGAACCCGCTTTTACGCTGGCGGTTGCCGTTGCCCTTTTTGGTTTTATTGTGTACAGGGGAACGGAAACCATGGCAAGGCTGTTTGAAGTGCTGGGAATCATGTATCTTGCCGTTACGCTGCTGCTATGCCTGCTGATGCTTACGCAAAGTGAGATCGTCAATATTTTGCCGCTCTACAATCCAAACGACGGCAGGCATTTTTTCGATGCGCTTTTGTTGTTTGGGACGATGTACGGCGGAATGGATAATCTTTTGATGATACCTTTTCAACAAAGAAATAAAAAGGCTCCCAAGGTTGCCTTTTTTTCCATAGCAGTTATTGCCCTGCTGTTTGTGATCATTACGGAAGGCAGCATCGGCATGCTTGGCATCAACAACGCAATCGCGTATAGCGATCCATTGATAGAAGCCATCAAGCTGGCGGATGCGCCGGTGATCGAACGGCCGGATATACTGTATATTCCCATTGGTTTTGCAAGCCTGTTTGCCATACTGACTATATTGATCCATTCTGTGGTGGAGCTATTAACAAAAATGCTACCCGCGGCAAAGCGCGGCCTGCTGATTTTGGCAGTATGCGTTTTCTCTTACATCGCCTCCCTGATCTTGCTGGGAATGCCTGCGTATAATGAGGAGTTTAAAAAAATACTGCCCGTTCTGGTGCTGTTTTTCGCAGGGCTGCTACCCACGCTGTTATACCTGCTGGCCGTTATCAAAAAACGGTCTGGTTTTAAACGGTAAGGAGAACCAAGGCACATGAAACATTGCTTGCTGCTTTTTATGATCTTCATCCTTGTCCTGCCTGTGAGCGGCTGTATGGATGCGGTAGATATCAATAAAAAGCTGATCGTAACCACGGTAGCCATCGATAAAGTGGGGGAAGAGTTTTGGATCTATTTGGAGGTTGCCAATATTCAAGCCAGCGGCTCCAACGGATCAGGCGGCGGTACCGCTCCCCTGGGGAGCAAATATTACTATGTAAAAGGCCATGGGAAAACATTTTCAGAAAGCAGGCTGGATGTTGACCGGCAGCTGGACCTGCCTGCTTATCTAAGCGGCGTGTGGACGCTGATAATGACGGAGCGTTTTGCCGATGAAGACGATGATTTGGTTTCGTACCTGTACCGCATGCGCTCGGATGAGTCATACCGGAAAAAGGTGCTTACAGTAACCACCCGCAGCGATTTGGATGAAATGTTCAAAATCATGAACAGAAGAAATTTCTCCGTGGGCTATTCTATTGAAAATACCGTCAATTCCCTGGAGCAGCAGGGGGAAGCGTTTTCCAGAACAACCTCGCGCCTGCTGGAAAACTTGAGCGGCCGGTATTCAGGCGTGCTTATACCATGCATTGGAATGAGGGATGAAGAAACAATATTGGCAGGCTACTCGGTGGTGAATAACGACCGTGTGACGGGCTATATCCCAATCGAGGACTGCAAAGGGCTGAATATACTCAAAGCAGACAAGGCAAAAACATTTTTTGAAGTACCGTATCAGGACAAGCTGTTTACGGTACAAACGGTACTGGGTTCAAAAGAAATAACCCCCTATTATCAAAACGGGGAAATCAGCTATCTTTTCAAATTAAAATTCAAAGCCACTGTGGAGTACGGGGACAACCGGACTCCCTATCACCTGAACAAAGATGCGCTGAAGGAAATGGAAAACACATTGCAGCAGATCATATTGGAGGAACTGCTTGGAACAATGGATCAGGCGAAAAATATATACCAAGCCGATTATCTGCAAATGGATGACGATTTCCGAATCAAGTATCCGGCCATTTTCGAACAGCTTGACTGGCAGCAGGTGTTTTTAGCCACCAAAATCTATTTCGATATCCGTGTGGATCTTAGCGTGACTCCTTCTTTGAACTATGAATCAGACGAACCGCGGTGAAAGGAAAAGTATTGTGCGGGAAAAGGAATTTGAAAAGCTGACCCAGACACTCAGGGCGGATGGCCGTGATTTTGTGGAACGGGTGATACCATTTAAGGGAGGAACGGTGAATGTTTTTTTTATCTCCCAATTAACCGACAGGGACTATCTTGCCCAAAATGTGCTAAAACCGCTGATGCTGCATTGTTCCACCGAGCATGAACCCATCAGCGCAAGGAGTACGGTGGACAGGCTGATCTACGCGGACAATCTCTCTGTCGAAACGAATTTTGACCTTGTGGAGGCGCGGATCTTATCCGGCCTTACGGTGCTCCTGTTTTCCACAGACAGGGAATACCTGGTCGTCAACTGCAAATGCGTGGAACACCGCGCGGTGCCAACGCCGGAGCTTAGCTTTACCCTTCGCGGCTCCCTGGACTGTTTTACCGAAAACCTGAATTCGAACCTGTCGCTCCTGCGTTACCGCATGCAGGACAAGAATTTAAGAATCAATTATTTTCTGGTTGGCAGGCGTACCAGTACCACTGTTGCCGTGGTGTATGTAGAGGATATTGCATGTGAAACGCTGGTCAACCAGATTCAAAATAGAATTCAGGCGATCGATGTGGATGGCATCGGCGCTTCAGGAGAGTTGCAGGCCTTGCTGCTGGACCGCCCTTATCAGCTTTTTCCCCAGATGGGGGTCATAGAGCGGTCGGACATGGCTTACAATACCTTGCTGGACGGCAAGGTGGTGGTATTTGCGGACGGCAGCAAAGATGTGATCTATGCGCCCAAAACGTTCATCGAATTTTTCTTTTCCTGTGATGACCGGTATGACAACAAGATCTTTGGGTTTTTTGCCAGAATGCTAAGGTATATGGCGCTTGTGGTCGCGCTGACGGCCACCAGTCTGTATGTTGCGGTAACATCCTATCATACCGACGTGCTGCCCAGCGACTATGCCATACTGCTGGCAACGCTAAGAAGCACTACACCCTTTAATGCCATGATCGGTTCGCTGCTGCTGGAGATGACCATGGAACTTTTGCGGGAAGCGCTGCTGCGTGTGCCCAGGCAGATCGGCCCTGCCATCGGCATTGTAGGCGCCATTGTGATTGGTGAGGCGGCCATTGCGGCAGGCATTTTCAGTTCCCTGCTGCTGATCCTTTCCGCAGTGTCGCTTATTTCCTCCTTTGCCATACCCGATTATACGCTGATAGCACCTTTCCGGATTTTGAAGTTCTTTGTGATCTTTGCCACAGGCTTTTTCGGCTTTTTCGGTTTTACGGTCGCGTTGACCGCGATCCTGACGGTTCTTGTATCCAACACCAGCTTCGGCGTTCCCTTTATGTCGCCTCTCGCGCCATACAGGGGGAGAGATTTTTCAAAAGCGCTGGTGGACCAGTCCCATATCAGCAAATGGCGCCCTGGATACCTGCGCAACAAGGATCAAAAGCGCATGCGGTAGCAATTTGTGAATACAATATCTCATCTTCATATGGGGATGAGTGCGCTATGAGCATCGATAACGGCAAGGAATTTCACACCGTCCGGGGATATGAGATGCTGCGCCAGCAGAAGGATCGCCTGACGCCGGCCATGGAGGACTATCTGGAGATGGTGTACAGGCTGTGCGAGATGAGCCAGTATACACGCATCGGAAAGCTGTCCGATGCGCTTCATGTTAAGCCATCCTCCGCTTCCAAAATGATTTTGAAGCTTTCGGAAAAGGGGTTTGTGGATTACGACAGGTATGAAATCATACTCCCTACGGAAAAAGGAAAAAATGCCGGCGCATACTTAATGCACAGGCATCATACCATCGAGCTCTTTTTGCGCTTGATCGGTTCCAAGGAACTGCTGTTGGAAACGGAACTGATAGAGCATGTGTTAAGCCCCGGTACTGTTCATAGGATCAATACGCTGCTTCACTTTTTTGAGAAAAATGATCTTGCGAAAGCGGAATTCGAATCGTATCAGGAATTGGAAAAGGAAGACACTTGAGCGCTTCAGCCGCTGATGGAATTATTCTTGCCCGCATCCTTAAGCGGCTGGCGTTTAAGCAGTACCTTTTCCACCCAGCCTTTTTTGTATTTGAGGGAAATGAACCCGATGAGGGATGTGAACAGAGCGCCGAAAGCGTCGGTGATCAGGTCCTGCATGGTATCGCTCAATGCCTCCCGGCCGATGAACGCCGTTCCGTCTTCCATCAGGAATTTTTGCATGTTAAGTCCCAGCATGCCGTCAAAGGAGTATTCGTAAAATTCCCAGAATACACCCAGGGTAATGGAAAAGCAAAACGCAAAGATGGCTGTGAACAGGGGATTCAGTTCCACTTGCACCCTGTCGGAGTTGTTTAAAAGCCGCACGAAGGAAAACGCCAGCGCCCCCAGCATGCCCCCGGAAAAACCGTGCAGTATCATATCCCAGTGGGGTATGCGGTAGTAAAAGCTTTGCACCTCACCAAGATAGATGGCGGCGTACAGAAATAAAACGTATAGGATCATCATGCCGGATGGTATTTCCACCCGCCATTTGCGGGCAAGCCATCCCGGCAGCAGCATGGCCAGTATGCCCAGCAAGCATTGCACCATCATCAGCGCGTAATCGCTTTTCAGTTTTTCATACTCCGGGCCTGATGGGCCTGCGGGTGCGTTCATCCACTGCACAATGGTATACACGATGGACAAAAGCAGGGAGAGGAAAACGAACCCCGATACGAACCTGCTCCACCTGGAGCGCTTTTGAATAAACATGGCATTGGTTCCCGCCGTTATGCTTGGCGGGAAGGGCCTCCTTCCTGGGTGCTGCAACTCACCGATTTACTCCTTCCGTCACGGCTTCGCCGTGCCACCTCCCTCAAGAGGGAGTCTCAACGAAAGGCTCCCTCTTGAGGGAGCTGTCACCCGAAGGGTGACTGAAGGAGTAAAGGGAATGCGTTTTGATATTCGTAACAAACGAGGCCATAGTTTTCGGACAGCCTTAGCCTTCGGTTACGCCGTTTTTACCAGCGTAAGCAGCACTTCCACCATGGTATCCATGGATTCAATGGGTATCAATTCCCGCCGGCCGTGGAAATTGTACCCGCCGGTGGACAAATTGGGGCAGGGCAGGCCCATAAAGGAAAGCCGCGCCCCGTCCGTGCCGCCGCGGATGGGCTGTATGATAGGCTTTACGCCAAGGGATTCCATGGCGTTATGCGCCTTTTCTATTATATACATATGGTCTTTTAATTGTTCACGCATGTTGAAATAGCTGTCCTTAAGTTGAAGCTCCACCGTGCCGGCGCCGTACTTTTCGTTCAGATAGGCCGCGATTTTTTCAAACCTTGCCTTCTTTAATTGGAATTTGCTCATGTCGTGATCGCGGATGATGTAGTGGAGGGTGGTTAATTCCTCCTCTCCGCGGATGGAGTTCAAATGCTGGAAGCCTTCGTACCCTTCCGTGCATGCAGGGATCTCCTGGGGCGGGAGCATACCGTTAAACTCCATGGCGATCAAACATGCGTTTCGCATTTTGTTTTTGGCGCTGCCGGGATGGATGTTCACACCATGAATATTCACTGTGGCGGAGGCGGCGTTGAAGTTTTCATACTCGATCTCACCCAGCGCGCCGCCGTCCACCGTGTAGGCGTAATCCGCGCCGAAGCCCTTCACGTCAAACAGGTTGGCGCCGCGGCCGATCTCCTCATCCGGCGTAAAGGCGATGCACACCTTGCCGTGGTCCGGTGCATCGGGCGCAAGCAACTTTTCGCACATGGTGAGGATCTCGGCTACGCCGGCCTTGTCATCGGCGCCCAACAGCGTATTGCCGTCGGTTACGATCAGGCTTTTGCCCTGAAGGTCAGTTAAAAAGCCAAACTCGGTTTCGGTGATGGTAAGGCCGTTTGCAAGCGTGATGTCTCCGCCCTGGTAGTGAAGGATTGCAGGCTTTATCGGACCGCCTGGTACAGCGTCAGACGTATCCATGTGGGCGATGAAGCCGACTGTGGGCTTTTTCGTGTCGCCTTTTGCCGGGATGCAGCCGTACACATAGCCGTGCTCATCCATGCGGCTGCCAGTTATGCCCATGGCTTTCATTTCATCCACAAGCATTTGCCCAAGCACTTTCTGATTGGGGGTGGAAGGGCAGGAGGCGTTGTTTTCGTCGCTGGTGGTATCAATGGAAACATACTTCAAAAACCGTTCGTAAGCGCGCATATTGTCACTCCTTTTGTTAAAGTAGGGGAATGATGTCTTTCAAGGTGGGCACGCAGTGATCTACATAGGGGGAAAGCGTCTCGGTAAAGGGGATCGTGTCGGGCACCATGACGCTTACCATGCCTGCCGAGCGAACGGATTTGACGCCGTTTACCGAATCCTCCACTCCCATGCATTTTGAGGGCTCAACGCCGAGCCTTTGGGCCGCAGCAAGGTAAATATCCGGGGCCGGCTTGCTTCTTTTGATAGAATCGCCGCATACCACTTCGTCAAAGCTGTTTGTGAGGCCGGCCATTTGCATGTAGTTTTCCACAATTGAACGGTTGTTGGAGGTGGCGACGGCGGTTTTGATGCCTTTTTCCTTCAAAACGGCCAGCAGCTCTTGAATGCCGGGCTTTTGGGGGATCCCGTTTAATGCCATGTCTTCATACATGAGTTCCGTCCAGCGCTCGATCATCTTTTCATAGGGAAAATCCTGCCCCAGCGCACTTTGCAGAATTTCGCGTCCGGCGATCATACTGGAACCCATGGTGCGCATGATCACATCTTCCGTTACCGGGCAGCCCACCTCGCTGCAGGCCTTTAACTGCTGCACAATGCCCAGCCGCTCGGTATCAAACAATACGCCGTCCATGTCAAAGATTACTGCCTGTATCATGTGTGTACATTCCTCTTCAATGCATTTTGGGCGCAGGCGATACCGTCCACCGCGGCGCTCATAATGCCGCCCGCGTACCCGGCCCCTTCCCCGGCGGGGAATATGCCCTGTATCTCCGACTGGTGGTTTTCATCCCTTACCATGCGCACGGGGGAGGAGGAGCGGGCTTCCACGCCGGTGAGAATAGCGTCCGGATGGGCAAAGCCGTTCAGCTGCCTGTCCATTTGCAAAATGCCTATGCGCATATCCTCTGCGATGTACTTGGGCAGGCAGGCATTTAAGTCCGCCGGCGTTACGCCCGGGCTGTAGCTGGGCGTCACGCTGCCTATGTGCGTTGAGGCGCGGCCTTTCAAAAAATCTTCCACACGCTGCACCGGGGCACGGAAATTGCCGCCGCCTAAACGGAACGCCGCCTGCTCCAAAGCGCGCTGGTACGTGAGCCCCGCCAGTGGATGGTCATCCCCATAGTCCAGGGGCGCGACGCCCACCAGCAGCGCGGAATTGGCGTTTTCCCCGGCCCTTGCGTGGTAGCTCATGCCGTTTACGCACACGCCGCCCTGCTGGCTGGCAGCCGGTATCACCACGCCGCCCGGGCACATGCAAAAGGTGTATGCGCCCCGGCCGTCCGGGGTGCGGACGCTCAGCTTGTAATCCGCCGCGCCAAGCTTTAAATGGCCTGCGAATTTACCGTATTGCGATTTGTTGATGAGGCTTTGCGGGTGCTCGATGCGGGCACCGACAGAAAAGGGTTTTTGCGCCATGGGCACGCCATTTTGATACGCCATACGGTACGTATCCCTGGCGCTGTGGCCGATGGCCAGGATCAGCGTATCCGTTTCAATTTGTGTTTCCTGGCTTTCACGCAAAACGGTAATGCCGCGGAGTCTTCCCTTTTCAATGTGAAGCCCTGTCAGCTTTGTTTCAAACAGCACCTCGCCGCCAAGGGCCCGTATCTCCTCCCGCAGGTTTTGAACCACGCCGCGCAACAGGTCCGTGCCGATGTGGGCCTTTTGAACATATAGAATCTCTTCCGGTGCGCCGCAGCGTACCAGAGTTTGCAATACATCATGGCACAGCGGGCTTTTGATGCCGGTGGTGAGCTTGCCGTCGGAAAAAGCCCCGGCCCCGCCCTCGCCGAAAAGCACGTTGCTTTCCTCGTTCAATATACCTTCGTTTAGCAGGATATCGATGTCCTTGGCCCGGTCGGTAACAGGCTTGCCCCGCTCGATGAGGATAGGCATGGCCCCGGCACGGGCGAGCTCAAGCGCAGCGAACAGCCCTGCCGGGCCCGCCCCAGCCACCACCGGCCGGCGGGCAAAGGATGCATGTTCGACCTGGCGGGGTGCCTTCTCTTCCTCTACCTTGACCGCAGTGCCAAAGCGCAGGCGGCGGAGTACATCGTCTTCCTGATTTAAACCAACATCTACGCTGTACACAAAATGCACGTCGCCCTTATCCCTGGCGTCCACGCTCTTTTTCACAATACACAGGGAAAGAATTTCTTCCGCCGTGACGCTTAACTTCTTTGCCGCGGCAAGGCGCAGTTCCCTCTCTCCTTTATCCAATGGCAGCGACAGGCTGTTTAAGCGCAGCATGGGTTTCCTCCCTTTTTGGATTCGCTCTATTGTACCACGATAGGGTGGGAAAGGAAACAAATAGAAAAATGACTTTGGCATTTTTTCAAGTTTGCACGATTCTCTTAACCCCAAACGGCACATATTTTCTGCTTTTGTCTTAAGTTAAGTCAATTGAACATGCAAAGAAAACCTTTCGCTTTCCTTGCTGCGACGGTATAATAAATCAGAAGAGGTGGGGCGGTTGAAACAAAAAACAGTGCTGGTAATAGGCGGCGGCGCGGCGGGGCTTACGGCGGCCATTTGCGCGGCCAGGCAGGGCGCCAAGGTGACCGTGCTGGAAAAAATGGACCGGGTGGGCAAAAAAATATTGGCGACCGGCAATGGCCGCTGCAATATCATGAACATGGGGCCGCTCCGCTATCATGGCGGGGAAGCGTTTGCCAAAGAGGTGTTAGCACACGCGGATCTACACCGTGTGGCCGCCTTTTTTGAAAGCCTGGGCCTTACCCTTCGGGAAGAGGAGGAAGGGAGAGTCTATCCCGCCAGCGGCCTTGCCTCCTCTGTGCTGGATGTGCTGCGTCTGGGTTGCGCTCGCCATCAGGTGGAAATCATATGCGGCGCGCCTGTTGCACATATCGAAAAGCTGCATTCCGGCTGGGTGGCTTTTGCGGGGGACAAGCAGTATACGGCGGACGCCATGATCGTCGCCGGTGGCGGGAAGGCCGCTCGACAGCTTGGCAGCGACGGAAGCACCTATGCTTTGCTTACCTCCTATGGACACCGCCTGATAAATCCCAAGCCTGCCATTACCCAATTGAAAACGGAAACGGAGCCCATCCGGGGCCTGAACGGCATCCGTGCGCAGGCGGAAGTTTGGCTGACCAGAAACAATGCGGTACTGAAACGGGAAAAGGGCGAGATCCTGTTCACCGAGTACGGTGTAAGCGGCGTGGCGGCCATGCAGTTGGCCAGAGATTCCGCGGGTGCAACGCTGCACATGAACCTGCTGCCCGCTGTCAATATAGAAGAAACCGATCTGTTCCCCGCCCTATTGCGCCGGGTGGAGCTGTTTTTCGACGCGCCGCTGGAGCAGTTCTTTTCAGGCTGGCTGCACGCAAGGCTGGGCATGGCCTTATTAAAGCGAGCCGGTATCGGCCCTCTGTCCCGCCCATGCTCGTCTCTTTCTTCCAAGGAAATTTCCGCCCTGGCCGCCCTGATCGCGGACTTCCCGCTTGCCATAACAGGTGTGCAGGGGTTCGACAGCGCCCAGGTGACGGCGGGCGGCATTGATACAAGCGGCTTTGATCCAAATACCATGGCCTCCCGCCTTGCCCCAGGCTTGTATGCCGCTGGGGAAGTGCTGGACGTGGATGGCGATTGCGGCGGTTTCAACCTTCTCTTTGCCTGGGCCGGCGGGATTCTGGCCGGGGAACACGCCGCCAAGGGCTCTGCCCCTGGACCCCGCTAAAGGGATAAAACCCCTTTAGAATCCCCATTTTAAATGAAGCCCTTTTTTGCTTTGTTTACAAATGGGGATTTATTTTTCGGATTAATATCGGTACAACAAATGCTAATCAAAGCAGAATCATGTAAATGAATCGTTTGTCTGGACAGCATACCTTCCATTATATATTGATAACCGATACACTGCGGGCGATTAATAATCGCCCCTACGGCTTTAAAGTGGATGTTGGCTTTACTTCCGGACTATATGTGCCCCGGTAGATAAGTCAATAAACATATGGCGTTGTAGGGGCGATTATTAATCGCCCGCCTGTGAACTGCACCCCAATTGTTGGACAGTATGGTATACTGAAAAATGATTGGGGTGTAGTTCTATGCAAAAGAGAGGACCAAACAGGAGATACACAGGGGAATTCAAGCAAATGGTAGTCGAGACAATG
>JAEZJP010000191.1 GCA_023415715.1 Bacillota bacterium | reverse complement strand
GAACAGATGGAACAGTTCCATCGGCACCTTTTTCCGGATGCCTTCTTCCGGCACAAAGTTTGCGTACATTGAACAACCCCTTCTATTCCTGTTGCGATCACAACCATAGTTTCTTCATTAATTATAGCAACACAAAAAGTATGTGTCAACCTTGGGGAAAAGCGGCTAAATTGTGGTACAATGAGGGTGCTTATAAAATGCGGGGGTTTGCTATGAAAGTGAATATTTTGATTGGCACCTATACATCCAATGGGAATTCCAAAGGGATCTATGAAGCGGAATTGGATTTGGGCAGCGGCGCCCTTACCGGTGCGCGCCTTGCGGTATCCCAAAAGGAGCCATCATACCTTACCTTGTCTCATGACGGAAAACGGCTTTACGCGGTGGAAGAAACGGTGCCCAGCGGCCGCGTATTCAGCTATAAGCTTACGCAGGACGGCTGGTCGCAGACGGGCGTTCAGCCTTCCTGCGGCAGCGCGCCCTGCCATGTGATGCTGGATGAGGTAACGAATACGCTGGCTGTGGCCAACTATATGAACGGAGCTGTAAGCTTCTACAATCTGGATTTGGACGGAGCGCTGCAAGGCGGCCCGCAGACGGTTGTTATGGACGGAAAGGGCGTGAACGTAAAGCGTCAGGAGTGCGCCCATGCCCACCAATGCGTAAAATACGGGGATAAGGTGCTGGTAAACGACCTTGGCACCGACAAGGTGCGTGTTTTTTACAGGGATGCAGGTGGAGAGTACGCGGAGGAATCTCCTCTTGTGCAAACAAGACCCGGCGCAGGGCCGCGGCATATGGTTTTAACGATGGATGGCACAATGCTCTACCTTTTGTGCGAGCTTGACAACACATTGTATGCCTTCCGCAAAACCTACGAGGGCTTTAAAGAAGTAGGTGTGTATGAATACCTTCCAAAGAACGCGCCGCAAAGCTCGGCGGCGGCAATACGCCAAAATCATGACGAACGCTTTTTGTTCGCGTCCAGCCGGGGCGGTTTTAATGGCGTGGCTCTGTTTGAACTGGATACTGAAACACGGCTGCCCGTATTGCGGGATGTATGCGCAAGCGGCGCAATCCCAAGGGATATTCTGCCTGTTGGGGATTTTCTGCTTTGCGCCTGCCAGGATGCAAATATCGTGCAGGTGATGAAGCTTGACCGTGTGCAAAAGAAGCTGGCCGTGACAGGTGAAATGGCTGTGCCAAGGCCTGTATGTTTGGTGCTGAAGAATAGATGAAGGATATCAAAGAGTATATCCAAGGAAATATGGAGCACTATCAGGTGCTTTCCATAAGCACCAACAAGGTGCTTACGTTTTCATACAACGAGAAAGCCTATATCGCAAAAAAGCAGGCACTGCCGGATGACAGACTGTCTCCATTTTGGCAGATGATGAACGATGTGTTCGGCTCCAGCTTTCAAAAGCAAAGGGCCTGCATGAATACTGTTTGCGAGCTGCTTGAGAAAAACCCGCATATACCCCCGGCAAAACTGGTGCTTGCGGACGAAAATGAAAAGATGCAGGTCTTTGAGAAAATGCCGGGTGAAGCTTGGGAACCGGATGAATTCCCGGAAGGGGCCGGCATTGCCTATCAGCTTGGCCAGTTCATAGGCTTTAATCACAAAAGAAGCTATGAGGGTTTCAATTTGCCCGGCATGGGTAACGGAAACCTGAAAGAGAAGATCATGCGCCATATGGAGGAGACCATAGCTTCGCACTGGAATGGCGGGAATGCACTGGATACAAGCGTCAGGGAGTATTTTCAAAAACTGAAGGCTGTGGATTTTGCTTGCGGTGATCTGTCCCTGATCATGGCGGATATATCGGCAAACCAGTTCCTGTTTGAAGGGGACAAAATCACCGCGTGCGTTGATTTGGATGCGTATGTATTGGGGCCTATAGCCTGGGAGCTTGCACTGATACAAAACTGCGTAAAGGATATGGAAAGCTTTAAAAGAGGGTATGAGGAGTATTTGGAATATCCGGATACGGAAGAGGAAAGCGGCTTTTATATGTTTTTGATGGCGCTTAATGATATATGGGGGAAAGAAGAAATGCGGGGGTTCTTGAAAAGGAGCCTTCCCCTGGAGGGGAAGGTGGCGCGAAGTGCCGGATGAGGTGTATTACGACAATTGATACAGAGTGTTACTTTGGCAAGTTGCAAGCAACTTGCCTATTGCGGCGCTTCGGCTACGGAGCCTTTCAAACACCCAATTAGTTAGTGCTTCGCACGCGTATATATCTGAAGGCATTGATTGTGAACTTCATTCTGATCTTAATTAAATGAAATATAGGGATTCCAAAGGGATTTATCCCTTTGGCGTAAGTCCTGCGGGCAGTGTCCTCCGGATTCTTTGTCTCCTCAAGCTCAGCAGCACCAGCATCACCACCGTGACCAGGTAAGGCGACATGGCGGTAAGGTTGGAGGAAACGCCTACGGACTGTAGCCTAAGACCCAGCGCATCAATGAATCCGAACAGCAGCGCGGCCAGGAATACGCGCGGGGGATTGGACGCGCCGAAGATCACGCAGGCCACGGCGATAAAGCCACGGGAAGCGCTCATGTTTTCGGTGAACATGGTCAAATATCCCAGCGAAAGGTGCGCCCCGGCGATCCCGCTGAACAGGCCGCAAAGAAGCGACGCCTCATACTTCATCCTTTCGGGGCTTATGCCCGCGCTGCGCAGCGACTCGGGGTGCTGTCCGGCTGCCCGCATCCAAAATCCGCGGGGCGTTTTGTACAAAAACAGCCAGCACAAAAACACGAACAGCCAGCTTACATAGACAAGCAGCGTGTTTTGATTGAGCAGGGGACCTAACAGGGGAATGGACTGCAAAAAGGGCCAGTCAAGCCTTGGCAGCGGAACGATCTGGCTGCTGGAAAACGCGCCCTTTACGCCAAAGATGGTGCGCAAAAGGAACACGGTGACGGCGCCCGCGAAAATGTTCAGTGCCACGCCGATAATAAACTCATCGCTTTTGAAGCGGATCACAAACACGCCATAAAAAAGACCCAGCAAAAGCCCGGCCAATATGGCGGCCATCAGCCCGGCCAGCCAGCTTCCCATAAAGAAGCTTACCGCTACCGCCACAAAGGCGCCTACCAGCATCATGCCATCGATGCCTATGTTCATAATGCCCACCTGGTCAGTAAACAAACACCCAAGCCCCGCCAGTATGATGGGCGTTGCGGTGCGCAGCGTGTTTTGCAATAAGGCTATATTGAATATATCACTCATGGCGCGACTCCCTCCCCTTCCTTGCGGATGGAAAGGACTTTACGCGCACGGTGCCTTTCACGCTTTTCCCTGAAACTTCGCATGATCCCGCCTTGGGCAGCCATGAGGAAGATAATGATGGACTGAATGATCAGTGTAAGCTCGCTGGATATGCCCACATTCAGCTCCATGGCGCTGGAACCGATCTTCAGCGCGCCGAAAAACAGGCTCATCAAAATGATGCCGACCGGCTGGTACCGCATGATCATGGCCACCAGCATCCCGTCAAAATAAAAGCCGGTGCTTAATGTTTCCACATAGCGGCGGTGGATGCCGTACACCTCCAGCAGCCCGACGATGCCGCACAGCGCACCGGAAAACACCATGGCGCCGATGGCCAGCTTCCCGGCCGGTATGCCCATGTGCCGGGCAAAGCGGCTGTTTTGCCCGGTTAGCTTCATTTCATAGCCCCAGGTGGTGCGCGTCATCAGGTACCAACAGAGAAGGGCCAGCCCGGCGGCGTACAATATGCCCTGGGTGAGGTTGCTCAGCGGGATCAGCTTTGCAAAAACGAAGGATGGGTCGATGGCCGAAGTACCGGAGGCGATGCCCTTCTCGCTTGTCTTTAGCGGCCCCGTGGCAAGGTAGGTGCAAAAGTAGATGGCGGCGGAATTGAGCATGATGGTGGTGATCACCTCGCTCACATTCCGTTTTACTTTCAGTACCGCGGGGATATAGGCGTACAGCCCGCCGGCCAACATAGCGGCCAGGAAAGCCAGCGGGATGGCGATAAAGGGGGTCACGCCTTTGAGCGTATACCCTACGATGGCGGCGGCCATGCCGCCAAGATAGAGCTGCCCTTCCCCGCCTACGTTAAAGATACCCGCCTGGGCGGCCACAGCCATGGCCAGGCCCGTGAGGCATAATGTGGCGGAGCGGGCCAGCGTATTGCCTATGGCCCGGGGGCTGCCCAATGCGCCGTTTATGAGTGCAGAATAACCTTTCAGCGGGTCTTTGCCGGTAAGCAGTATGATCACGGCCCCGAGCAAAAGCGCAAGAAGAATGCTGAAAAGCAGTGACAGGAGGTATTCCCAGTTCAATCGCGGTTTGCCTTTGAAGGAGAACATGGATCTTAATAATCCCTTTAATTCCTTCATACGCTTCCCTCCCCGCGGCTGCCGGTCATGTAATAACCAATCTCCGATTTGTCTATATGCCCGGCAGCAAACTCGCCGGTGATCTGCCCTTCATAAAGTGTGATCACCCTGTCGGACAAACGCAGCACCTCGTCCAGGTCGGCGCTGATGAGCAGTATGGCGCAGCCATCCCGGCGCTTTTTCATGATCATGTCATGAATGAATGCCATGGCCCCGATGTCGATGCCACGGGTGGGCTGGCAAATGAGCAGCACATTTGCGTCAAAGGAAAACTCCCTCGCCGCCACCACCTTTTGCATGTTGCCGCCGGATAAGGCGCCGGTCAGGGTATCGATGCCCGGCGCGCGTATGTCAAAGCGTTCCATCAGGGATGTGGCATAGGCCCTGACAGGTTTGCTTTTTAGATGGATTTTCAGAAGGGAGAACATCTTTTGCCGCTGCTTGCCGGCCAGCAGGTTGTCGCTGACAGAGGCTAAAACGGATACGCCGGATAAAAGCCGGTCCTCGGGGATATGGCAAACGCCAAGCTTGCGCACCATGGCAGGCGTCATGCGGGCGGTATCCTTGCCAAGGATGGTAATGCGGCCGCCGCGGATAGGGGTAAGCCCCGCCAGCGCTTCCGCAAGCTCCTTCTGGCCATTGCCCTCCACGGCAGCCACGCCCAGTATTTCTCCGGCATGAAGGGCCAGGGACACATTTTTCAGTGCCGGAAGGCCGCGGCTGGAAAGCACCTGCAGGTTTTCCGCAGTAAGCAGCGGCGCGCCTGGCTCCCCGGCATGATCCAGGGGCTCCGATATCATCTCCCGGCCCACCATCAGGGATGCCAGCATGCGCTCGTTCACTTGGGCGGTATCATATACCCCCACCAGCTTCCCACCGCGCATGACGCCCACCCGGTCGGATATGGCCATGACCTCGTACAGCTTATGGGTGATCAAAATCACCGTCATGCTTTTTTCCTTCACCACACGGCGGATGACGGAAAACAGCTCCTCCGTCTCCTGGGGCGTAAGCACAGCGGTGGGTTCATCCAGGATCAATATGTCCGCGCCGCGGTGGAGTGTTTTTAAAATCTCCACCCGCTGCTGCAATCCTACGCCGATGTCGGCCACCCTGTCATCCGGGTTTACGTTCAGGCCATACTCCTCCGTAAGGTCAAGCACGGTCTGCCGGGCTTTTTGCTGGTCGTAGAACAAGCTATATTTGCGGGGCTCGCGGCTTAAAACAATGTTTTGCGCCACAGTAAAAGAAGCCACCAGCATGAAATGCTGGTGCACCATGCCCACACCATGCCTTATGGCATTGGCGGGGCTGTATTTTTGCACGCGCTGCCCGCGGATAAAGACCTCGCCGGCCGTGGGCTCGTTCATGCCATAGAGGATGCGCATGAGGGTGGACTTGCCGGCGCCGTTTTCCCCCACCAGTGCAAAAACCTCCCCGGAGCGTACGGAAAGGCACACGTCATCGTTGGCCAGGACGCCGGGGAACTGCATGGTGATATGGGAGAATGTGACGGCATCGGTAGATGGCACGGTCATGCTCCTGTTCTTGTAAGCCTTCCCCTTGAGGGGAAGGTGGCGCGAAGCGCCGGATGAGGTGGTATTCCGACAAGTGCTGGAAGATGCAGCCTTGGTCAGTTGCAAGCAACTTGCCTGTGACAAGGGGATGTTCTCTTTCGTCCCGAAAGATAAACAGAAAGGGTTCCGAAGCCCGGCTGCCCCCGGTGGGGGCAAAGAGCCGGGCGGAGGAAACGAGCGAAACGAACAGCGCGAGCAGGAGCGTGGCGATGCGAAGATTGAGCCGTCGGAACGGGGGAGTCTTGATCCTCCCTTATCCATCTGGCCCAATCGGCGCATTGCTCACTGCCGTTCGCACTACTTGTTTCGCCAGCCTCCTCCACACCGCCCATTTCCCTCCATCTGGCTCAATCGTCGCACTGCTCACTGCGTTCGCATTGCTCGTTTCGCCAGCCTCCTCCGCCTCGCTTCATCCGCCACTGGCGGC
>JAEZJP010000150.1 GCA_023415715.1 Bacillota bacterium | reverse complement strand
AGCAAAGGCTGAAGGGCCTGACGCCTGCTGAACACAGACGCCAAGCCCTCCTGGTTGCCTGACTCGCCTTTTTGTCTAACTTTTTGGGGTCACTTCACTGTGCAGGTACATTTCATTACTGCATTTTATGATTCACCGCCTATATGCCGAACGGACCGATGAGTTCACGAAATCAAATATTGTTCAATGTATTGTTTTGCATTCAACATCCGTCCCCGTACAATTTCCCGCCGTTCAATAAACATTGCACTGCAATGAATGATATATCCCGTCAAACATCAGAACAAAATATGGCATATTCGTTCATTGAATCCAAATATTGAGAAGATTAATGCAAAAAATGGGAAGTCTCATAAAAACGGTACAATATGGATAATTGGCTTCAAAACAAAGCCTTGCAATTGTGCGTAATGATGTATGCTCCCTACACAAAAAGTGAAAACAATTGAACAAAAAATGAGAAGGACAAGCCGAAATTTTAAAAAGAACATAAAATAAGAAATACAAAGAACAAAAAATGAGTAGAATTTATGGTTTTTACCCGGTATAATGAAACCATCAAAAGCGCCAAAAAGTAAATACAGGCGTCTTAAGGAGCGATGAAAATGACATACCAGGAAGAGAACCAGAAGCTTATTGAACTATTCAAACCCTGCCGTGTAACCGACGTTCGCGACGGAATGGACTGGATGGGCTACCATCACTACGGCACCGTGGACAAGAGCATCCGTCCCCTGTGGCAAACCCATGTGGTGGGCATTGCCCGCACCGCCCGCTATCTGCCCTACGAAGGCCCCGCCCCCACCGTCACCGGTGATGATTATACCGAGTGGGCCCACATGTATTATCGTGAAATCTGCACCGATCCGTGGATGAAGGACATCGAGCCCGGCGACTTTGTAGCGCTGGACATCGCCGGCCTGGATGTGGGCCTCTTGGGCTCCAACAACACCCTGACCGCATTGCTGAAGGGCTGCGTTGGCTTTTTAACCAATGGCGGCGGCATCCGCGATACCGACGAAGTCATCATGCAGAAGGTACCCGTTTGGTCCAAGCATGTTTCCCAGGGCATGGACCAGGCCCGCATCCGCTATCTGGAAAAGGATATCCCCATTGCAGTCGGCGGCGTGGCCATTTATCCGGGCGATGTGATCATTGCCGATAATGACGGCGTGATCGTAGTGCCCCGCAAGGCTGCCTTAGATGTTGCCAAGTATGCCTGGCAGGAAATGAACGGCGACAAGGTTGGCCGCCAGAACCTGTACAAGAAGCTCAACTGGGAGCTGGATGATACGGTAATACCGGTGGATCCGGTAAAGTAATAAAAATAGGAGGTAACGATCCATGAAGAAGATGTTGGCCCTGCTCCTGACACTCGTTCTGCTGCTGCCCCTGTGCGCAAGCGCGCTGGCTAGCGGAACAACGGAGATCCGTGCCGCCTGGTGGGGCGACACCAAACGCTTTGACCTGTACAACTCCATCGTAGCCGAATTCACCAAAGCCAACCCCGACATCAAGGTTGTCTCCGAGCCTGTGAGCTGGACTGACTACTGGGATAAGCTGTCGGTTCAGGTAGCCGGCGGCAACGCGCCCGACTTCATCGGCATGCATCCCCAGTACGCCGCCGACTACATCGGCCGCGGCATGGTGGAGCCCCTTGACCAGTACATCAAGGACGGCATCATCACCACCGACGGATGGGCCCAGGGCACACTGAATACCGGCGTTGTGAATGGCGTGACCTACATGATCCCCATGGGCGTCACCTTCACCAGCCAATTCGTCAACGAAGGCATGTTCAAGGATCTGGGTATCGATGTTCCCGCTTTTGACTGGACGTATGATACCGTGAAGGAAGTTGGCCTGAAGGCCCGCGCGGCCCTGGATGCCGCCGGCAAGGCCGACGCCTGGCTGCTCAGCGACATGTCCACCAACATCAACTCCTTCCGCTACTTCGTGCGCCAGAATGGCCGCGAGCTGTATGACGTAAACGGCGACATCAACTTCACCGCGGAAGACGCCGAAAAGTGGTTCGCTATGTGGAAAGATTTCCGCGACACCGGCATCGTGCCCGATGCGGCGACCGCCACAGAATACGCAACCGCCACCTTGGAAGACAGCCTCTTCTCCCGTGATATGGTGATGATGACCCAGGTGCCTATCAACCAGCTGAAGCTCTACCGCACCACCTTCCCCACCAAGACGGTCGGCGCCATCCGCATTCCTTCCCTGGCCGGCGGGGCTGTCGGTGAATTCCCCGAAGGCGCCCACTTCGCCATCTATGCCAAGTCCAGCCCCGAAAAGAAGCTGGCTGCTGCCAAGCTGATCAACTTCTGGCTGAACACCCCGGAAGCTCTTGGCATATTCGGTCTGGACCAGGGCGTGCCCGGCAACCTGAACCTGAAGGATGCCTACATGTCCAAACTGGATGAAAGCCAGCTGTACATCCTGGATTTCGTGAACAAGCTGTCTGAAATCGCAACGCCGACCATCTATCCGTCCACCGGCGCTTCCGAGATCGACGCGCTCTTCAAGAGCATTGGCGAAGCCGTGCAGTTTGACTCCAAGACGCCTGCCGACGCCGCCAAGGAACTCTACGACCAGGCTGTGGCAATCCGCTCCAAGAAGTAATGGGCTAGGCCTATTAAGCAGAATTCCTCTTAATCTGGGGGAAAGCCGATAGAGTTGAATGCGTCCGGCTTTCCCCCCCTTTCCCCAAGACGAACCCCAAAGCCCAGGCGGTTTCCTGATTTTAAACCCTTAAGGAGGCTGATGCCTTGAAAAAGTCCCACACAAACAGGCCGTGGGAGGCATATGTTTTCCTGGGCCCTTGGCTGATCGGCCTGTTTTGCTTCACCGTTATCCCGATGATCATGTCGCTGTACTTTTCGTTTACCCAGTATGACATGGCGACCACGCCCAAATGGGTAGGCCTTGGCAACTACATCGATATGGCCCATGACCCGCGGCTGCTCAAGAGTTTGCAGGTAACCTTCACCTATGTAGGCTGCAGCATCCCTTTGCAGTTGGCCTTCGCGCTGCTGCTGGCCACTGTGCTCAAGAAAAACCGGCGCGGCGTAAGGCTGTACAGGGCAATCTTCTACCTTCCGTCCCTTTTTGGCGGCAGCGTGGCCGTAGCCCTTCTGTGGCGCCAGATCTTCAACAAAACCGGCGTCATCAACCGCCTGCTGGCCATATTCGGCATCGTGGGCAAGAACTGGATCGCCACGCCTTCCACCGTGCTGTATACGCTGGTGACCCTGGCCATCTGGCAGTTCGGTTCGTCCATGGTGGTGTTTCTGGGCGGGCTGAAGCAGATCCCTGTAGATTATTATGAGGCGGCCGAGATTGACGGCGCCAACAAGATACAGATTTTCTTCAAAATTACGCTGCCATTACTCACGCCCATGGTGTTTTTCAACCTGGTGATGACCATCATCAACGCGTTCCAGGCGTTCACGCCCAGCTACATCATCAGTCAGGGCACGGGCGGCCCCATGGATTCCACCATGTTCTACACGCTGTATCTGTACCTGAAGGGCTTCAGGCAATTTGCCATGGGTTATGCTTCCGCCATGGCCTGGGTGCTGCTTGTGATAATAGCCGTAGTGACCGCACTGATGTTTGCTGCCGCCAACAGGTGGGTCTACTATGACGACGTGGAAAAGGGGGGAGCGCGTTGAAACGCAAGCATGTAAGCGTCGCCGCGTATCACCTCCTGATCATCCTGTTTGGTTTTTCGATGCTCTATCCCTTGTTGTGGATGCTCAGCGCGTCGTTCAAGGCAAACGGGGAGATCTTTTCCGGTACGAATTTCTTCCCCCTTGAGCCCACTCTCGGTAACTACAAAAGCGGTCTCCAGGGTGTATCCGGCTATGGCTTCCTGCACTTTTTCGGCAACTCGTTCCTGATCGCAGGGCTTTGCATGATCGGCAACATGCTGTCCTGCTCCATGGCTGCCTACGCCTTTTCCAAGCTGAACTTCAAGCTGAAGGGCTTTCTGTTCACCGTCATGATGGGTACGCTGATGCTGCCTTTCCATGTGCGCCTGATTCCGCAGTACATTGTTTTCAACAAAATCGGCTGGGTGAATACCTTTTTGCCGCTGGTCGTGCCCAAGTTCTTTGCCACCGAGGGGTTCTTTGTTTTCCTGTTGACCCAGTTCATGCGCACCATCAGCAATGAGCTGCTGGAAGCGCCCCGCATCGATGGCTGCAATACCTTTCACATTTACGGCTATTTCATCCTCCCGCTGTCGGTGCCCGCGCTGGTCACGGTTGCCATCTTCACCTTCATCTGGACATGGAACGACTTTTTCTCTCAGATGATCTACCTGTCCGATCCGGCGAAGTTCACGGTATCGCTGGCGCTGCGCATGTTCGTGGATGCCACGGGGCAAAGCTCCTGGGGCGCACTGTTTGCCATGTCCTGCCTGTCGCTGCTGCCGCTGTTCACGCTGTTCATTGTGTTCCAGCGGTATTTGGTGGAGGGGATCACCGCAGGCTCGCTCAAAGGTTAATTTGCATTCAAGAAAGGAAGTTCTGCCCGATGAGAACCTATGTTGGAAACGGATATGGCCGCCATGTGGTGATCCATCTCGGAAAAGGCGAACTGGTTTTGGAATCCATACAGGCTGAAGTCAAACGGTTGAATATCCGCACCGGCATTGTGGCCTCCGGTATCGGCTCGGCACGTAAAATCGTTTATCACCGCATCGGCAACCTGGCCGCCGACCCCTTGAACATTTTCGATACGCTGGAAGGCCCCACGGAGATCGGGTCCATCCAGGGCCTGATCGTGGACGGGGAACCGCACCTGCATATCGTCTGCTATGGCGAAGAGGGCGCGCACGCCGGCCACCTGGAACCTGGCTGCGAGGTGCAGTACCTGGCGGAAATAAGCATCATTGAACTGACGGATGCCGACCTTGTGCGCAGGCTGGATGAATTCGGCATCTCCTATATCGACAAGCGCTGACGCATATGAAATTCGGCTGTGTTGCAACAACTGCGGATTATCCTGCATTGGAAAAAGCGGGGCTTGACTACGTGGAGCTTTCAGGGCGCAATGTGTGCGCCATGGAGGAAAGTGCGTTCAGGGAGCTTCGGCGTTTGATCAAATCCGGTTCTTTGCCCTGCCTGGGCTTCAACGCCTACTGCCCGCTGCAGGTGCGCATTGCCGGGCCGGGGTTCTCTGTGGAAGCTGCAAGGGAATACGCAAAAATGTGCCTTGCAAGGGCGGGGGAACTTAACGTGCAGGTGGTGGGCATAGGCTCGCGCATGTCAAGGAACCTGCCGGAAGGGTATGACCGGAACCTTGCCATACATCAGGCGGAAGAGTTTTTCGCTGTTACGGCGGAGGTCTTCGCAGAACAAAACATATACGTCTGTGTGGAGGCGCTGGGGAATTGCTACTGCAACTTCATCAACCGCCTTCAGGAAGCCCAGGATATTGTGCGCGCTGTGAACATGGAGAATTTGAAGCTTGTCCTGGATTTTTACAATATGGAGCACAGCGGGGAAGCGGATCTCCCGCTTTTCCCATTTATAAACGATATTGTACACGCCCATATCTCCGACGACGCCGGCAGCCCGAAAATGCGCTGGTTTTTAAAGCCTGAAAAGAGGAACCTGCACTCCGCGCGCATAAAGCGGCTGCTAAAAGCGGGGTACCTGGGCGCAATGACGCTGGAAATTGATCTTCCGGCGGACTTTAACGAAGCGAGGCAATCCCTTTGCATCCTCAAGGATGCAGTACATACATAATAGCAACTTTTATTGACCCGACCATAAGGAGGAATGAATCATGGCACCCAAAGCCCAACGGAAAATCGTTGTCAGCGCGGCCGTGACCGGCGGCGTGCATACGCCCAGCATGTCAAAGTACCTGCCCCGCAACCCCGATATGATCGTAGAGGATGCGGTGAACGCCGCCAAGGCCGGCGCGGCCGTGGTGCATATCCACGCACGGCTGGATAACGGCAAGCCCACGGCGGATTATGACACGTTCGAGTACATTCTTTCCCGCATCAAAAAGCAGAGCGACGTGGTGATCGGCATCACCACCGGCGGCGCCCAGGGCATGAGCGTGGAAGAGCGGTTCGCCGTGATCCCGCGTTTCAGCCCGGAGATTGCCTCCGCCAACGGCGGAACCATCAACTTCTGCTTCTCCCGCCTGGCAGACGAGATCGGCACCTTTGAATACGATTGGGAAAGGCCCTTCATTGAGCGCACCTGGGATAACCTGTTCAAGAACACCTTCCGCGATATCGAGTATTGCATCAACATGATGAACTCTTGCGATACGCGCCCGGAATTCGAGCTGTTCGACTACGGCCAATTGGCGAACCTCAATCACTTTGTGCAAAAGGGTATCGTGCGCAAGCCCATCTACCTGCAGTTCGTGCCCGGCATTATGGGCGGCATGCCCATCGGCAATGAGGGCATGATGTTCATCATCGACCAGGCGAAGAAAATGTTCGGGCCTGATGTGCAGTACTGCACCGTTGCGCCGGGCCGGCGCATGTACCGCCTGGCGGCCATGATGGCTTTAAACGGCGGCAACGTGCGGGTGGGTCTGGAGGATGGGCTGTACATAAAGCCCAATGGGGAGCTGGCCAAGTCAAGCGCCGAGCAGGTGCAAAAGATCGTGCGGATATTGAACGATCTGGACTTTGAGATCGCCAGCCCTGACGAAGCCCGGGAGCAGCTGCAGCTGAAGGGCCGCGACAAGGTGAATTTCTGAGGAGGCCGCTATGTTTCAAAAGTCAGTGATCGTATCCATGGCCCGCACAGCCATCGGTACGTTTGGGGGTTCTTTAAAAGGCAAAACAGCCGTAGAGCTTGGCGCCATTGCGGCCAAGGCGGCTCTCACTCGCTCCCGTGTGCCCGCCGAATTGGTAGATGAGGTGGTCTTCGGCTGCGTGGGCCAGCACGGGCTCAACGCCTTCCTTTCCCGGTTGGTGGGGCTTCATTCCGGCGTGCCGGAAACGGCATCCGCCCAAACCGTGAACAGAATGTGCGCTTCCGGATTGCAGGCCATCGTCACTGCTTCCCAATTGATCGAATCCGGCGATGCCGAGGTCACTTTGGCCGGCGGCGCGGAAAGCATGTCCAACTATCCCTACACTTTGCAGGATGCCCGCTGGGGCATGCGCATGGGCGTGGGGGAATCAGCTATTTTGGACTCGCTGACCACAGCCTTGTGCGAGCCTACTTCCGGAGAGAAGGTGCATATTGCCGTCACCGCCGAGAACATCGCACAAAAATTTGGATTGACAAGGGAAGAGCTGGACGCTTATGCTTTGGAGGGCCAGCGGCGGGCCAAGGCGGCTATCGCGAATGGTTTGTTCAAGGA
>JAEZJP010000075.1 GCA_023415715.1 Bacillota bacterium | reverse complement strand
CAGCGGATATCCTTGTTGGATTCCTCGCATTCGTAGGAAACGTCGTCTTTTTTAAACTCCTCCAGCTGATGATACAGCGTTTTAAAATCGGTAACGGTGTTGGGGGTGAGAGGTAGCAAACCTTCGGGATAGGCAGCCATGAGCTCCTTTAGGCTATGGTCGATCAAAAGCGCTTTGCCGATGCCCGTGCCGTAGGCCGGCAGGCTGAGCCCCGCATTGGCGATCATGCGGATGGCCTGGGGCGAATCCTTCTTTAAAAGATATACCACATTTCCCCTGTCCAGAATGGCGAAAAAAACCGTCTCCAGGCAGCGGGATACGATGTGGTCCATCTCCCTTTCCACCAGTTGCAGCATATTGGTTCGGTTCACAAACTGCATCCCCACCTGGTACGATTTAGGGCCGATCTTATAGCGCAGGGAATCGCCGCTGTACCTTAAGAAATGCCTGTCCCGCAGCGTTTTTACAATGGGCGACAGGCTGCTCTTGGGCGCCTGAAGCTTTTCCGCCAGCTGGCTCAAGGTATACCCATCCCCACTTTGGGCGATAAGCTCCAGAATATCCAGCACCCGTGCGGTAGATCGGTGTTCACGCTGCGTCATTTGAAGTACATCCTTGTGGATAGATTTTGCATCATCATACGGCAAATTTTGGTGCAAGTCAACGGCGGCCCGCTTCGGCCAGATACGCTCACGAAAATGGCGGAGAGGGGCTTTTTGAAAAAATCCCCCTCTGTGCACCTCTCCCCGAAAAACTTCTGCATAAAATTATCATTTCAACGCTTCTCAAAATGCATCTGTTGACAAACCAAATCCGCCATGCTATAGTTCAATCAATACTTATATGAATACGCAGTTCGTATATACGAACAATGGAGAAATTTATATGAAGATAGCAAAGCTGGAGCTGTTCAAGGTCCCGCCGCGGTGGTTGTTTTTGAAGATCACCACGGACGACGGGCTGTTTGGCTGGGGCGAGCCTATTGTGGAGGGCCGTGCGGAGACGGTCAAGGCCTGCGTGCAGGAGCTTTCGAGTTATTTATTGGGCGCTGACCCCAGGCGTATTGAAGACATATGGCAGGTTTTATATAGGGGCGGGTTTTACCGGGGCGGGCCCATCCTGACCTCCGCCATTTCAGGCATCGAGCAGGCGTTGTGGGATATAAAGGGCAAGGCCTTGGGCGTACCGGTCTACGAGTTATTGGGCGGCGCCTGCCGGGAGAAGATTGCCGTATATTCCTAGATCGGCGGCGAAAACCCCGGCGATGTGGCCAGGGAAGCGCTGGAGAAGAAAAAGGCCGGGTTCACGGCCATCAAGATGAACGCCACGGAACGGCTGAATTACCTGGATACCAACAGCAAGGTGGACGGCGTGGTAAACAGGGTGGCAGCCATCCGGGAAGCCTGCGGGGAGGATTTTGGCATCGCTGTGGATTTCCACGGCCGGGTGCACACGCCCATGGCCAAGGTGCTGTTAAAGGCGCTGGACCCCTACCGCCTGATGTTCATTGAAGAGCCGGTGCTTTGCGATAACTTCGAGGCGTTCAAGATCATCGCCACCTATACCGCAACACCCATCGCCACAGGCGAAAGGCTGTTCACCCGCTGGGATTTCAAAAAGATTTTCGAACAGGGCGTCGTCAATATCATCCAGCCCGACCTTTCCCATGCCGGCGGCATCCTAGAATGCCGCAAAATCGCGGCCATGGCGGAAGCGTACGACGTTACGGTGGCCCCCCACTGTCCGCTCGGCCCCATCGCGCTGGCAGCCTGCCTGCAGTTGGATGCCTGTACGCCCAACGCCATCATCCAGGAGCAGAGCCTGGGCATCCATTACAACAAGGGCAACGACTTGCTGGACTATTTGAAGGATGCGTCGGTGTTCCGCTACGCGGACGGCGCGGTAACTTTGCCCACAGCGCCAGGCCTTGGCATTGAGGTGGATGAAGAAAAGGTGCGGGAGATGGACAAATTGGGCCACGACTGGAAAAACATCGTGTGGCGCAATGACGACGGCACCATCGCGGAATGGTAAGAAAGAACCTATAGAGCCATAAAGGATGGGATCACTTTGAGCGAGTGCATTTTATTGATCGATGGGGGCACCACCAATACCCGCTTTACCTTGATGGACGGGGAAAAGGTATTGCAAAGGACAGAACGGAAGATTGGTGCGGCGGATAAGCAGGGCAGCCAAAACGAACTGCTCTTTGAGGCAGTCAAAACTGAAATCCAGGCACTTCAAACACAAAGCGGGCTTGAAATTTCCGATATCTTTGCATCCGGCATGATCACATCCGCCAACGGGCTGATGGAGATCCCCCACATTCCGGCCCCCGCCGGCCTTCTTGACCTGGCACGTGGCGTGAATACCTGCCGTTTGGAAGAAATCTGCCAGGTCCCCTTCCACTTCGTGCCCGGCATAAAGATAACCTGCGAAACCATGGGAGAAGCCGATATGATGAGGGGCGAAGAAGCGGAGGTATTCGGGGCCGTTACCCCTGAGGAGGAAGACCGCTCCATCCTCTTCCTGCACTTTGGCTCCCACAACAAGCTGATTCATTACAACAAAGGTAAAATCGCAGGGGCCGTGACCACCATGAGCGGCGAGCTTTTGTGGGCGCTGAAGGAAAGCACGATCTTGAAAAGCTCGCTGTGCGACCTTACCGATTTTGAGTTGTCGGAAAGCGATGTGCTGGCCGGTTTTCAAGCGGCGAGAGATTTGGGCCTTACCCGCGCTCTGTTTGAGACGCGTATCCTTCATGTTTTGTATATGGCTGCTCCGGACCGCGCTCTGTCCTTTCTGTACGGCGCGCTGATGGCAGCGGATATGCAGGCTTTCGCACCTTTTTTCCGAGGGCCGGTAGACCAGGTGGTGCTCTATGGTCGCGACCGGTTCATGGATGTATTCGGTATTTGCGCTGCCGCCTTTCAAAAGGACCTGACCGCGCCCGGGAAAATCCGGCGCATCAGCTTTGAAGAAAGCCAGTGGCTGAGCGTGAAGGGCATCCAAAAGATACGCAAAGCCTGGGAGGGATTGCAGTATGATGTATAAGACGCCTGAGGAGGCATTCCTTGATACCGGGATCATTGCCATCATGCGGGGCATTGAGGGCGAAAGCCTCATCCATATGGTGGACGCCCTTTATGAAGGCGGCATCCGCTTGGCGGAAGTGACGCTGAATACTTTAAATGCACTGTCAGCCATACGGGAACTGCACTCCCGGTATGACGGGAAAATGTTCATTGGCGCCGGCACTGTAATCACAATGGAAAAAGCGCGTCAGGCGTTGGATGCCGGGGCGCAGTTTGTGGTCACGCCCAACGTGGATCCGGAGATCATCCGCCTTTGTCTTTTCAATCATATTTGGATCACCCCCGGCGCTTTCACCCCTACAGAGATCGTGACCGCCATGAACCTTGGCTGCCGGTATATCAAGCTGTTCCCGGTAAGGGCGCTGGGGCCAGGCTACATCAAGGATGTGCTGGCGCCCTTAAGCGACGCAAGGCTCCTGGCCGTAGGCGGCGTGGACGCAAAGAATATCGGCGATTACATAAAGGCCGGCGCCCTGGGGGCCGGCGTCGGCGGAAGCTTATGCCGTGTGCCATTAAACAGCGACTATTCCCTGATTACGGAAGAGGCCAGATCGCTATTGGCCGCCGTCAGGCAGGCAAAAGGGGTATAAATGCTGAGCTAAAGCGTTGCATCAATATTTCACATATAAAAAACGCCTGTTTGACTTGGGGGAGTATCATCTCCCACAGTACAAACAGGCGATATTTTTGGGGGATCTGGGATTTTAAAGGCATACTGCTTGCATTATATTAATTCAAAACTTTAAGCATTCGTTATCCGCATCTATCTGTATTATCGTTCTATCCACGCGTGACGAGCGTAGGGCGGGGGCTTGCTCCCGCCGCATGCAAAGGCACCTGATCAGTTCTGGCCTATGTACAGATGCATAAAAAACAGCGGCGAACGCAAGTCTCCGCCCGACGCTGAATCCATCACTGCATTTATGTTATGGATCGCCATTAGATTATCAAAGGGGTTTGTCTTGACATCAAAAAACCGGCACGCAGATTTCGCACAGGTGATTTGCCACCATCTGCGGCACATACCTTTCCAGAATAGGCCTTGCAATATCGGCTTTCAATCCCCTCGCCGCAAGCTGCGGAAAAATGGTGCCCCACGCTTCCCGCAAAGCTTCCGCCGTATGGGCAAGCGTAAAAACAGCGTATCTGCCGCCGGGGAGCCAATCTTCCCGAACGGACTCATCCGGTATGTAAAAGTCCTCTTTCACAACAATGCACGCATCATACCGGCACTTTATAGGCGGCGTTAATACGGGATCATCCCGGGCGATACCAAGAATCTCCGCCTGCGCGTGAAAGAGCCCGTTTTTGTCCGCCCACGCTTTCAGCCTCTCCATCAGCTCTTTGTTGCCCAAACCGTACGGGCCCACACTGCGCATATACGCGATGCGCTGTTTTGGCATTTCCTCCGCATGAAAGTCCACGGCCGTCACTCCTTTATGAAGATACCGTGAAACTATCATGATATAAAATGAAATGCAATCTAATTTTTATAATCAGCCTTCTTATACAAGACGTCATGCAGTTCCTTACGGTCCATGATGCTTTCCGCCCGTTCGATGATCCGGGACCGTTCCTCTTTCGTCATGGCGGAAAAGCGCTGCATGGCCGCCGGGTCCTCATACAGCATTCTGTTAAGCCCCGCAGGAATATCCTTGCCCAGCCCCTTGTCCAGCCCCCATTTCCCAGGGCCGTATTCCGGCGCGCAATCCTCATTGGTGAAGCCGGGTTCTGCGCCGTAAGGTCCGCTTCCGATACCCGGTACGGCAGGATTGTCTTTGGCCCTCATCCTATCTCTCCTTTTTAGTGTACCTGATCAGTAGTCTGTTTTCGATTTCATATTTCGATACCTTCCATTCCGGCATGCACAAAATGCACATTCTACCCTAAATGTACGCTTCCAGCATTTCTCATTGCCAAACCATTTCCTGTAGTGCTATCATAGAGGTAGGGGAACATTTGTTCCCGTTCAATATAAGCAAGGCATTCAAGCCTGCCGCAGATTAATAAAGGAGAGATACCTATGACGCTCACCCTTGAAGAAGCCTGCATGCTCCACCTGTACAGCCTGTCCCCCAGCACCATGCTCCGTTTTTCCACCCGGTGGGACATTATTTCGGCCATCGATTTTTTTCATAGCCTTCTTGGCGGCCGGCCGGAAATGAAAACCGCGGCGGAAGGCCATTCCGCCGCGGACGTATATGAAGCACTGAGTGGTTACCTAAACGGTGAAGATTCCCGGGTCGAGGAGGATGCAGGCCTTGGCTGCCGTATGGATCCCGCATTGTACGAAAAGGTTCTGTACATGGCCACCCACGGCTGGCAGAACGAAAAGGGGGAAGCGTACGTATGAACCGGGCCGATCAAATTTGCTTAACCTGCGTACATGCTTTGGAAAAGGGCCTCATCCCCATTTCCGGCGGCTGGAACAAAACCAAGGCCGCCGCGCTTTTAAATGCCATTCAGGAGCGGCCAATGCATACCCTGCCCGTAAGCACCCAGCCCGCCGAAGTATTTGAAGCCATTGTGGATATCCTCGCCGGGCTGGAAGGCGCAGAGCCAAGGTATGTGCCCAGATGGGCCAGGGAACTGCTGGCTGGGTAAAATTCATGCCCCTTTTCGAACTTTAATCATCTATATAGGTGTATGCCCCCGCCACGGTGGTCGTGCCGTATTCCGTCGTGACCGTGACATCCGCCGGCCCTGCGGCCCCCGCAGGCGCTGTTGCAGTAATCTGCGTATCGGAATCTACGGTAAACGCGGATATCGCCCCGCCGAATTTCACCGACAATACCGACACGAAACCTATACCGGTGATGGTCACCTGGTTACCGCCTGCCGCCGGCCCTTCGCCTGGGTCGACCAACGTGATGGCTGGCACCGGGAAATAGGTGTATGCCCCTGCCGCGGTGGCCGTGCCGCCTGGTGTAGTGACCGTGATATCCACCTGCCCTGCAGCCCTCGCAGGCACTATTGCAGTAATCTGCGTATCGGAATCTACGGTAAACGCGGATATCGTCCCGCCGAATTTCACCGACGAAACAGAATAAAAACCCGTACCTGTGATTGTCACCGGGCTGCCGCCTGCCTCCGATCCTTCGCCAGAGCTGACCGCCGTGATGGTCGGCACCGGGAAATAGGTGTACGCATCCGTCTTGGTATCTGAGCCATAAGGCGTTGTCACCTTTACATCCACCAGTCCTGCAGTTCCCGCCGGGGCCGTTGCCGTGATTTGCGTATCCGAGTCCACGCTAAAGGTTGCGGCCGTACCGCCGAAGGCAACCGCTGTGGCCCCTGTGAAACCGGTACCGGCGATGGTAACCGTTCCACCACCGGGTTCAGGCCCCTCGTCCGGGCTGATTGACGTAATGGACGGCGCGGGGATATAGGTGTATGCCCCCACCGCGGTGGCCGTGCCGCCCGGCGTTGTGACCATGACATCCGCCGATCCCGCGGCCCCCGCAGGCACTGTTGCGGTGATCTGCGTACCGGAGTTTACGGTAAAGGCAGATAACGTCCCGTCGAATTTCACCGATGAAACTGAATCAAAACCCGTGCCCGTGATGGTCACCGGGGTGCCTCCCGCCTCCGACCCTTCGTCCGGGCTGACCGCCGTGATGGTCGGCGGCGGGAGATACGTATACGTTCCGCTGGCCACACCGCCTGCCGCTACGACAAAGACATCCACAATGCCGGCAGCATGCGCCGGCGCGATGACCGTAATGGAGGTAGAGGAGTTAACCGTGAAGGATGTTTCGGTCGTAGTGCCAAAGCTCACCGCAGTAACGCCGGTAAAATCCGTGCCGGTGATGGTCACCGGGGTACCGCCGGCCTCGAGCCCCGAGCTCGGGCTGACGGAAATTATGGTCGGCGGTAAGAGAATATATGTATATGCACCTGCCTTGGTCGCTGTGCCGTATGCCGTCGTGACTACGACATCCACAATACCGGCAGCATGCGCCGGCGCAATGGCCGTAATGGAGGTAGCGGAATTAACCGTGAAGGATGCTGCGGCTATACCACCAAAGGATACAGATGCAGTTTGCGTGAGGTTTGTGCCGGTAATGGTCACCTCATTGCCGCCCGCCATAGGCCTGGAATTTGGGCTGACCGAATTGATGGTTGGCGTCGTGACATAGGTGTACGCCTCAGCCTTGGTGGCAGTGCCGTTAGGCGTTGTCACCGTCACAGTAACAGTACCGGTCCCTGCCGGGGGTACAGCCACAATCCAACGATCTTCGGACACGAAAAAACTCACCGCAGGGGTCCCGCCAAAGGTCACTGATATGGCCCCCGTGAAGCAAAAGCCATAGATGCTCACTGAATTACCGCTGCCTTCTGCCGGCCCCATATTGGAGTCGACGTAACTGATGGTCAGCGCCATATAGTTGTACGACGATACCAAGGTGCTTTCGAAGCCATATGACGACACCGTGATGTCCACCGGGCCGGGTTCCGTCCCCGCAGGCACCGTCACTGTGATGGAGGTATCAGAATTTACTGTAAAGGAAGCTGCCGCTGTCCCGCCAAAGCTCACAGAATTGACCCATGTCAGGTTTTCGCCTTCGATAGTCAACGTGTTGCCCCCCGACAAGGATCCATTATCGGAAGAGACGCTTGTAATGTTCGGCTGCGTAACATAGGTGAACGCCCCTGTCTTTGTGGCCGTGGCGTACATATTCGTAACCGTGACATCCACCGGGCCGGCGGCGGTTCCAGCAGGCGATATCGCTGTGATCTGTGTATCGGAATTGACCGTGAAGGAAAATGCGGGCGCCGCGCCAAAGTTCACCGCCGTGACTTCCGAAAAATGCTGGCCGGTGATGACCACCGTTGTTCCGCCTGACTCAAGATCCGCATTTGGCGCGATGGAAGTGATGACAGGCTCGGGAATGTAGGTGTACGCAACGCCATTGCTCGTTCCGCCAACCGTCGTAACTGTTACTTGTACCGCCCCGGTGCCAGCCGGGGCTATAGCAGTAATCTGCGTATCGCTGACTACCGTAAAGGATGTTGCCGGTGCGGCTCCAAAGTTTACTGAAACGTCGCCCGTATATCCCGTTCCGGTGATAGTTACCGTACTGCCGCCGGTTACCGATCCTGCATTTGGGACAATGGTAGAGATGACCGGCGCCGGGACATAGGTGTACGAAATACCATTGCTCGTTCCGCCGGCTGTCATGACCGTTACTGAAACTATCCCTGTACCAGCCGGGGCTACAGCCGTAATCTGCGTATCGCTGACTACCGTAAAGGACGTTGCAGGTGTGGCTCCAAAGTTAACCGAAGCGGCCCATGTAAATCCCGTTCCGGTGATGGTCACCGTATTGCCGCCGGTTACCGGTCCTGCACTTGGGACAATGGCAGTGATGACCGATGCCGGAACATAGGTGTACGCAACGCCATTGCTCGTTCCGCCGATAGTCGTGACTGTTACCAAAACCGTCCCAGTACCGGCTGGGGCTGAAGCAGTAATCTCAGTATCGCTGACTACCGTAAAGGATGTTGCTGGTATGGCTCCAAAGTTTACTGAAGTGGCGCCCGTATATCCCGTTCCGGTGATAGTTATCGTATTGCCTCCAGTTACCGGCCCAGCGTTTGGGACAATGGTAGTGATGACCGGCGCCGGAACATAGGTGTACAAAATGCCATTACTCGTTCCGCCGGTTGTCATGATCGTTACTAATACCGTCCCGGTGCCAGCCGGGGCTACAGCCGTTATTTGTGTACCGGAGTTAACCGTAAAGGATGCCGCGGGCGTGCCGCCAAATAATACCGTTATGGCTCCCGTCAGGTTTGTGCCGGTGATGGTCACCGTATTGCCGCCAGCTTCCGGCCCAATACTCGGGCTGACGGATGCAGCGGCCGGTGCGGGCATGTAGGTATACGGAACCATGTTGGACGTGCCCCCGGCAGTTGTGACTGTTGCTGATACCGTATCGGTGCCAGCAGGGGTTGTCGCGGTGATCTGGGTATTGCTGACTACCGTAAAGGATGTTGCGGGTGCAACGCCAAAGATTACCGAAGTTGTCCCCGAAAATCCCGTACCGTTAATGATAACCGTACTGCCGCCTGTTACCGGCCCTGCATTCGGGCTGACGGAAGTGATGGAGGGCGCCGGGACATAGGTGTAAGCACCTGAAGCCGTACCCGTTACGCTGGTGACCGTTGTGACCGTAACGTCAACAGTTCCTGCGATTCCGGCCGGGGTAACCACCATAATGGATGTATCGGAGACCACCGTGAAAGCAATTGCAGGATTCCCGCCAAAAAACACGGCAGTGGCTTCCGTAAAATTTGAGCCGGTGATGGTCACCGTGTTGCCGCCTGAGAGCGGTCCCATGTCCGGGCTGACGGACGTGATGGCCGGAGGCAATGCGTATTGATATGAAAGGGGCAGGGTTGTGCCGCCCGGCGTCGTCACAGTGACTAACGTTGCTCCCGCAAGACCCGCCGGGGCTATCGCCGTGATCTGTGAATCGCTGTTGACTGTAAAAGATACTGCCGGCGTTAAGCCAAAATTCACTGCCGTCGCCCCTGTAAGACTAAAGCCTGTGATAACCACCGCGGTGCCGCCCGATATCGGCCCCGAGGCAGGTAGCAAGGTGATGGCCATCGGCGGCAGGACGAACGTATACCCGCCTGTTTTGACACCCGTGCCGCCGGGCGCAGTTACCGTAACGTCTGATGCACCCAGGGTCCCGGACGGCGTTACCGCAATGATCATGGAATCGGAAACTACCGTAAAGGAGGTAGCGGGTGCCAGGCCAAAGAGCACCAATGTGGCCCCCGTAAAGCCGGAACCTGAGATAGTCACAGTAGCCCCGCCTGTTACCGGTCCCACGTTCGGGCTGACGGAAGAGACGGACGGTGCCGGGAGATACGTAAACGCGGCTGACGCAGTCCCCGTACCGCCTACTGCCGTTACCGCAACGTCTGCGGGTCCTGCAGTTCCCGCAGGTAGCGCCACCATAATGGAGGTATCGGAGACTACCGTAAAGGACGATGATGGTATCCCGCCAAAGGTCACTGCCGTGGCTCCCGCAAACCCGGTGCCTGTAATGTTCACCATTGTGCCGCCTGCTGCCGGTCCCGTGCTCGGACTCAAGAAAGCAATGGCCGGAGGCGCAATGTATTGGTATGGGACCGACACGCTAGTGCCGCCTGCCGCCGTTACTGTGACATCCACCGTTCCGGCTGGCCCGGCAGGGGCTGTCGCTGTAATCTGCGTATCGCTGACTACCGTAAAGGACGTTGCCGGCGTAGTGCCAAAGGTCACAGCCGTTGCCCCTGAGAAACGAAAGCCTGGGATGTTAACCGTATTGCCGCCGGCAACCGGCCCGAAGGAAGGAGATACGGTGATGACCCATGGTGGCATTACGTACGTATACCAGCCTGTTGCAATGAACGTGCCGTACGGTGTTGATACCGCAACATCCACAGATTCGGGAAGCCCTGGCGGTGTCATCGCCGAAATTACGGTATCGGAGACTACTGTGAAAGATGTTGTGGGCGTGCCTCCGAATCTCACCGACGTAGTGCTCGCAAAACCCGTGCCGCTGATGGTCACCGGGGCGCCGCCGCTCATCGGCCCTATGTTTGGGCTAACGGAAGTGATGAAGGGCGCCGGGAAATAAGTATACAAGGCTGCCGCGGTCCCCGTTCCGCCAGGCGTCGTTACCGTGATATCCGCAGCCCCTGCGGCCCCCGGAGGCGTGTTGGCCGTAATGCAGGTATCGGAGACTACTGTAAAGGAGTAAGCGTCCGCCCCGTTAAAGGCCACCGCTGTGGCCCCCAAAAAGCCTGAACCTGTGATGGTCACCGCTGTGTCACCCAATACCCGCCCCGTGTTTGGGCTGACGGAGGCGGTGACCGGCGCCGGGATATAGGTGTACGATGATGCTTTTACCGCAGTTCCGCCAGCCGTTACCACCGCGATATCCGCAAGCCCTGCCGGGCCTGCAGGCGTGACAGCCGTAATCTGGGTGCCAGAGACTACAGTATAGGAAGCTGCCGCTGCTCCGCCAAAGGTTACCGACGTGGCGCCCGCAAAGCCGGTGCCGGTGATCGTAACCGCAGTTCCGCCTGCCGCAGGCCCCGCGTTCGGGCTGACGGAAGTGATGGACGGCGCTGCGGCATATGTGTACGCCGCCGTTTTAGCCCCCGTGCCCCCTGCCGTCGTCACCGTGACATCCGCCGGGCCTGCGTCTCCCCATGGCGTGACAGCCGTAATGGATGCATCGGAATTCACAGTATAGGATACTGCCGCCCTCCCGCCAAAGGTTACCAAGTCAGTCCCAATGAAGCCGGAGCCGGTGATCGTTACCGTAGTCCCGCCTGATACCGGGCCGGCGGTTGGGCTGACGGAAGTGATGGACGGTACCGGTGAATAATTGAACGCTGCCGCCTGGGTCTTTGTGCCGCCGGGCGTTGTTATGGCAACATCCGCTGGCCCCGCAGCCCCTGCTGGTAAGACAACTGTAATCGAAGTATCGGAGACAACCGTATAGGAGGCTGCCGCACCGCCAAAGGTTACCGATGTGGCGCCCGTGAAGCCGGAACCTGTGATAATCACCGTGCCCCCGCCGGTTAACGGCCCCGAACTCGGGCCGATGGAAGTGATGGATGGAATAGGGATGTAACTGTACGCTGACGATTTGGTCACTGTTCCGCCCGGCGCCGTAACTGTAACATCCGCAGGACCTTTGGCTCCCGCAGGCGTGACAACCGTAATTTGAGTATCGGAGATTACTGTATAAGAAGCCGCCGCCGTCCCGCCGAAGGTTACAGAGGTGGCACCTGTAAACCCGGTTCCGGTGATTGTTACCGCAGTCCCGCCCGCTTTAGGTCCCGCGTTCGGGTGGACGGAAGCGATGACCGGCGCCGCCACATACGTGTACGATGATGCTTTTGTCCCCGTGCCGTAATCCGTTGTTACCGCAACAATCACCGCTCCGGGCGCTCCCGCAGGCGTGACAGCCGTAATTTCAGTAGAAGAGACAACTTTGTAAGAAGCCGCCGCCTTCCCGCCGAAGGTTACAGCTGTGGCGTCCGTAAAGTATCTGCCTTTGACCGTCACCGCAGTGCCGCCAGACGCGGGTCCCTGCGCCGGGGAAACGGATGTGACCACCGGTTTATCGCCGCCGGCGCCGCCGTCATATTCCGGGGTTGTATTGACCGTGGTCCCTTCAGGAACGTCCCTGGTTCCCGCCGTTACGCCGCTTGTGCCTGCGGCCGCCGTAACAAAAGTATCAGGCGTAGTAACCACGACGTTATTGGCGTTAGCCTCGACGCTGTCCACCTGGCCTTCGCCGCTGATTAAGGCACCGCCGCCGTTCACAACAACATCCGTGACCGTGCCCGAAACCTCCACCGCCGCGTTTGCGCCGTCCACGGTCAGCGTATTAACGGCTGAACCGGCAGCCACAATGATGCGGGAGTTTTCGCCTGCAATTTGGGCCGAACCGATCTGCGCATTGACCGCCGTTACGGTCACACTGTCTGCGGCAAGCGTGACTGATGCGAAATCTCCCTCCATAGTCACGTCGTCCCTGCCATCTACGAAGACCTCACCGATTTCCGTTCCGTCTTCGGCAAAAACGCGCAATTCCCCATTGACCCGCGCGATAACAATGCTTTGAAGGCTCGATGTACCGGTGATCCTGATGGAATGCGCGCCGCCGCCGCGAACGAGCGTCCGTCCGGTCACGGTTACGCTGTCCAGGGTAACGCTGCCGTCCCCCACCCCGTCGCCCAGGATCAGGTCGCCTTTTATAACGACATCCTTCAGCGTTACATCCGGCACGTTGATCATTACGCTGCCGTCCGGAACGGACGTATATGTCCCTTCCCGGTTCAGATAGCTTTTCACCATGCCGTTAAGGATCTGCAAGAATTCAGCAAGAGTTGTGCCGGCTTTAGGATTCAAATATCCATCTTCCGCTGCGATATAGCCCGCCTTGAGCAGCGCGGCTGCAGCATCCAACGCGCCAGGTGTAATGCTGTCCTTGTCCTTCAGGCCGTTAAGTACGGCCGTATCGCCGGCTTGCAGCTTGAACACCCGGCTTAAGGCCAGGAAGGCTTCTTCCCTTGTTATGGTTCCCTCAGGATTTAATGTGGTGCCGTCCTCTGTAAAGGCGCCCATTTGAACGGCCTTGGCCATATCAGCGTAATACCATGCGCCCTCATCCACATCTGTAAAGCCGCTCAGGGGCGCTTGTTCAGCTGCCCCAAACGCGGAGTTTAAAATGGAAGCCATCTGCGCCCTTGTAAGGTCATCCTCCGGCTTTACTTCACCGGCGATGCCTGTCAGCAGCCCATTAGCGGCGGCGCTTTCCAATAAAGCTGCCACCTTCCCATCTGGCACCACGGAAGACTCCGCCATTGCAGCCGGGATGCCGTTTAACGAAACTGCCATGACAACTGCAAGAAATAATGATGTTATTTTTCTGAACATACCTTTCCACCTCATATAGCGGCTTCTTTCGGGCTGATTCGGGCTGAAAAACAATTTTGATACTATATATGGCATTTTACCGCATTATACCATGAAAGGTGGAAGAATGAAGTCAAAAAGCAAAATTTTTCTGTGATTTCGCTAGTCCTGTAAACATGCAGATAAAAGAGTAATGACCATAATGCATGCCTTTCAGAGAACCTGTATCCTCCTTAGGCGCAGTTTGCCTGCTGACGCATGTATCGAAAAAAAACTCCTTCGCTTTAGAAGGAGGTGCGTAATTCACTTAGGAGGATTATTCGAACAGGACCTTATATAAAACCGTATTTCAACGTTCTTATGACAAATGCCCAGCCTGCTGTCCCCAATGCCGCGCCTCACCGCCACGCCCCCCATACATATACTGGAAGCGGACCCCATTATACGCTGGAGGAATCCGCATGTACGGCTATGACAGATACAATCGCAGCTTCGATCCCCCACAACCCCAACCCCAACCCCAGTACCAACACCAGCCCCCATGCTCATGCCATCAAAGGCCCGACCCCTGTTACTGCTATCCCGGCCCCACCGGTCCAACAGGGCCAACCGGTCCAACCGGTCCAACGGGCCCCAGAGGTGCCACAGGCGCTACCGGGGCAACCGGCGCTACCGGGCCTACAGGACCGGCCGGGGAGCTGACAAACCTTGTGAACGGCAACGCTCCGGGCTCCGTCCGGGGCATCAATACGCGCAGCGATTACCAAATGGGCGTAAACGCCTTCGCCATCGGTGCAGACACCGTGGCCTCCGGCGACAACGCCTTTGCCCAAGGCATCCGGGCGGCTGCCTCCGGCGGCGTAAGCTTCGCCGAAGGCAATGACACCCAAAGTACAGCCTTTGCCTCCCATGCCGAGGGCAACACATCAGTAGCTTCCGGCGATGCCGCCCATGCCGAAGGCGGCAGCACAGCGTCCGGCTTCTATGCCCACGCCGAGGGCCTTTCCACCGCCGCCTCCGGGGAGGCCAGCCACTCCGAGGGTATCCGTACCACCGCATCAGCCCTCGCTGCCCACGCCGAAGGCATTTCCACCACCGCCTCCGGGGAAGGCGCCCATGCCGAAGGCATATTTACAACGGCGTCAGGCCAGAACTCCCACGCCGAAGGCTGGTCTACCACAGCCTCCGGTTTCGCGTCCCACACGGAAGGATATTTCACCTCCGACAACCACCTGAACGGCGTTCACATCATGGGCATCAACGGCGCCGCGGACACACCCTTCTCCTGGTTCCTGGGCAATGGAGGCGTTTTTTCACCGCCTAGCCTGGCTGCCAAAATACTGCGTGACGGTAACGCCTATATCGACGTTGCATGGCATGGCGGCGGCGCAGACTACGCCGAGATGTACGAAACGGAATCCGGCACTGCCATCGAACCGGGCTATTTTGTCACCTTTGCCGGGGCCGGCGATAAGATCCGCATGGCCCAGGCGTATGACGAATATATCCTGGGCGTTACAAGCCGCACCCCCGGCTTTGTGGCCGGGTCAGGAGAACTGCGCTGGAAGAACAAATACAAGACCGACGAATGGGGCGGAATCATGTATGAGGACGTTACGGTGCCTGATTTGACGGACAATCAGGGAAAAGTGATCGTGCCGGCCCATGTGGAATCCCAGCCCGTTTTGGATCCCACCTTTGATACCAACAGGACGTATGTGCCCCGGGAAGACCGCCCGGAATGGGTGAATGTAGCGCTCCTGGGCGCAGTGCGCGTAAGGGACGACGGATCGCTCATCCCCGGCGGCTACTGCCGCCCCGGTATGGGCGGCGTCGCCACAGCAGCGCACACGGGATACAGGGTGCTGAGGCGTACAGGCCAAAACCAGGCGCTGATACTATTCCGGTAATAAGTTGGCGGGAGGTATCTCTTTTTAGAAGAGGTACCTCCCGCACCAATCCTCATTCAACATAGAGGACTGTTCTTATTGCTTTACGCTTTCCTGATGATCCCAATCCTTAGTCAGCCATGCCATGAAGTGACCTACCCCAGAAGATCCAAACTGCTTACATATTGGCGCAAAAGCGCAATAAATTTTTCTGCGGCAAGGGGCAAATACCTGTTCTGGTTGTAAACAAGATTATATGGATAGCGGGTCGGTTTTCCATCCAAAGGCAGTTTTGCCAAATAGCCGGCCTGAAGCTCCAGAAAAGCAGAAATATGCGGGATAAGTGAAACGCCAATATCGGCTATCACAGCTCTTTTGATGGCGTCGATATTGCCCATGGTAATGCTGACCCTTTCCGGCAAATTCCGCTCTTCCATAAAGTTTTTATAATACGTGTAAAGCTGCGATTCGGTTTTATGTAAAACAAAATCCATATCTTTCAGCTCTTCCGTACCGATGTGTTCCAGCTGCGCATATTTCGAACGGGGCGATGCGACTAAAATCAGAACGTCATCAGCGAGCTTTTCCACAACGACTTCCTTATGATAGGCTATATAGCCGGAGTTGACTGCAAAGTCCAGAGAGCCGTTATTGATGCTGTGCGTGATTTCCGATGTATTTCCTACGGTCAGGTTGATATGCACCTCAGGATAAAGCTTTTTATACTGCGCAATCACATTGGGGAGAATATAGGTGCCCGGCGTGTTGCTCGCCCCGATCTGAATCGTACCGGTAATGAAATCCTTGTTGCTGAGAAGCTTGTATTCCGCCTGCGTGACCATATTGAAAATGGCCTGGGAATATTCGAACAGGAGCTTGCCATTTTCATTCAATGAAATCCGGTTTCCAACCCTGTCAAATAGCTTCAGGCCAAGCTCGGCTTCAAACCTTTTCATTTCGATGGAAAGGGCCGACTGACTGATGTGAAGCTGTTCGGATGCCTTTGTAAAGCTTTTGAGAGAAGCCACCGTATCGAAAATCTTCAGGTAGTGCAAATCCATTTTTCATCTTCCCATATTTACGGAGTAAATAGAGTCCTTGTGCATTATATATTTGACTTCAATTTACCGCAAGCCTACTATATAATCGCAGGAAATTTTTTTTATTGAAAGGGAGTGGCTGTATGATCTATTTGAAGGTTCTGGCTGGCATCGCTGCAGCGCTTATCATGGTTTACATCTGCGTCAAAAATATCCGTTCCGAATTGTCATAAAGTTTTTCGCATTATCGCAGTTCCATAAAACGCGATGCTTCCAAAATCCTATTGCGGGACGCAAGTTAAAGGAGAAAACCAAAATGTCTGCCTCAGTACAAATTCCCTTGGAGGTATTCGGCTATGGCTTCGTCATCGCCTTTTTCATGGCAGCGATGATTAAGGCACTAATGTTTGTTATCAAAAAATTCACCAAGAGCTGAAAATGAACAGCAAGTATGATTTGGCGCCCGCAGAAAGGATAATTAAGCGCACATGATCTTGACAAATTTATTTCAAGGCATATCGTCCCTGTTTATACAGGATCCTTGGGTAGCAATTTTCCGGATCGTTTTGATATTTTTAGGCATATTGCTGGTTTACCTCGGCAAAAAGGGAGTTCTGGAACCGCTGATCATGATCCCGATGGGGTTTGGCATGGTAGCCGTAAATGCAGGCGTCCTTTTCCTTTCCAATGTTCAGCTTGGCAATATTATTATTGATCCTCTTGCTTCAGGCGCAGAGAATTTGATGAATATACTTCAGATCGATTTTTTGCAGCCGATCTATACCTTCACGTTCAGCAACGGGCTTATCGCCTGCCTGGTCTTTATGGGCATTGGCGTAATTACAGATATAAGCTTCCTGCTTGCCTATCCGTTTACCAGCATGCTGATCGCCATGTTCGCCGAACTTGGCACCGTTCTTACCTTCCCGATTGCTACGGCACTTGGTTTAACCTATGGCGAAGCGGCCGCCGTTTCCGTTATCGGCGGAGCCGACGGGCCGATGGTGCTTTACACATCGCTTATGCTTGCAAAGAACCTGTTTGTGCCGATTACCATCGTTGCGTATCTCTATTTGAGCTTAACATACGGCGGATACCCGTTCCTTATCAGGCTGTTTGTACCCAAGCGCTACCGTGCGCAGCCGGTTGTCTCCAAAAAAAACTACAACGTAACGTCCATGCAAAAGCTCATTTTTGCAATAGTCGCAAATGCCGTACTCTGCCTTCTTTTCCCGGTTGCCGCACCGCTTTTTGTAAGCTTCTTTGTCGGTATCGGCATCCGCGAGTCAGGCATCAGCAAGTACACCCAGCTGATCGAGAATGTGTTTCTTTACGGCGCGACTTTCTTCCTTGGCTTTATGCTGGGCACCCTGTGTGACGCGAGCACCATCTTAAACCCCAAAATACTGATCCTGCTGGTGCTGGGCATGCTGGCCCTGCTTTTTTCCGGCATCGGAGGCATCATTGGGGGATACATCGTCTACCTCATCAATAAAAAGAACTTCAATCCCATCATCGGCATCGCCGGCGTGTCCTGCGTGCCGACTACAGCCAAGGTTGCGCAGAAGGAAGCCTCGAAGGCAAACCCCTACAGCTTTATATTGCAATACGCAATGGGCCCGAACATTGGCGGCGTTATCACTACCGCTATCCTGACCGGCCTTTACGTTACCATCATCCCATTAATCAAGTAGATGCAGAGGTAAACCCGGCGGGTGAATATCTTCAAACCGGACGGCTGAATTGATAGGAAATGGCCCCAGTGCGATTGTCGGCAGCCGCGCAGGGGCCATTGTTATTCGACGCAGTGTGGGTCTATGCATCTGTTTTCCCCTGCTGCAGTGGGCTTTCTGACACAGTCTGACGGTTCTCTCGTCACGCCCTCGCGTGTCTATTGTGTATCAACAGGACCGTCATACTGTGTCATATTCAAAAGGTAAAAAAGCGCACCAAGTAAAATACAGGATGTGAATTGTTTATGTATGGGCGATTATCATTCTCTAACGATGATCCGGATAAGTAAAATATAATCAAAGAAATTTTCTAATGAAATCAGTGAATGTATCTGCCATAAAATATGTGTTTGTTTCATCATTTGAGCAAGAAAACTCGTAAGCATGATCCCAATAATAAACACCAGCATCTTCACCAGAACATATTAAAATAATGAAACCGTGCTGGTAGCTAGTCCCTATTATTATTGTTTCACTAGGCATATCGCTTCTATAGTCGTTTTGCCAAAGCTCCAAACCTAATTCAGCTCTTTTGGAATTTAATCCAAATAGAATGTCGATATAAATGCTCTCTCCCAGGTCTTCAATTCTAACTGTATTTTCATCAGTCAATTCAACAATACCACCATTGTATTGAAGCAAAAAGTCGAAATAATCGTCTGGTAATCTGACGCCAATATTCTTTTCGAAAGCCCTGATGTCTTTTTGATTAGCATTACCAAAACCCTGAATTGCCATATATCACTTTTCACTCCTCTTCATAATTGAAACTCCGCCTTTATGAGTAAACATTTCATGAGTACGCCGATTAACTTCCTGTAATGTTCTTCCATCCTCATGATGATGCCAAATGCTTAGTGGGCTTCTTGGCCCGTTTGGAGCCAGTTGATCCGCGAGTCTAAAATCAGCAATGCGGCCATTAAATGAGCCAATATCAACCTCTTGTTTTACATGGCCAGAACCTTTGAAATCAGGATAGCCATTTCTATATGTTACAGATATTCCCAGTTGATTCGTATATATCCAAGTTTCATTTTCAACCGTGATCTTTCCACCACCTTCGAGCCATTTGCTTATGTTTGGAGAATATGATGGCTTATTCTCCAGTATTTCTTCAGGTATTTTAATACCTAAGGTTAATGTTAGTCCAGTACCCACCGCTGTCTGCCCATCACCGTCTGGGCCAGCCGCATTCCCTAATTCTACCTGCGTACCGTCCTTTATTATACTGTTTCCATCCGTCTGCGCAAGGGGATTTCCTTCGCCACCTTCGATGCTCACATTTTCAGGCAACGGTTGCTCAATCCGCACGGTTGCATTTGCTATTTCGTCTGCCTTTTGCATGTTAGCATCCATCCGCTGGGCAGCAACTTCTGATAAAATGGCCGCCTGCGCGTTTACTTTCGCATCGGCCCGAGCCTTGGCTATGATCCCTGATAATAACCGGTTCAGCACACCCTGATCCAGTTTTAGTTTTCCACTTAAAGAGCCAAAGATCTTTATTGCAGATTGGTATGCGTTTTTTGCATTTACAAGGGTTTGCAAAAGTACATCATGTTCTTCATCGCTCATTGCCGTGAAAGACTCCGCACACTTATGCATTTCGTCGGCGTAATAATTGCGGGCCGCAGAATGGGCTTCCTTCGCTGCTGCAAGTTCCGTTTCAGCCTTTTTCAGATCTTCTTTTGTTTTTTCAACAGCAGAGGTATCCACGTCATCAAGTGCGCCATTGGCAAGCGTATCGATGGTATCAGCAGCTGCATTGGCTTCTATCACCTGTGATACCGTTTCGGGATTCTTCATGGCATCAGATATCTTTTTATCGACAAAAGCCTGTGCCCATTTTCGCACGTTATCGGTGATCTTGACTTTCCCAAGTGAAGTAAATTATTGGAATCGTTAATGTCGATGCCATTGGACAAATTTTTATCACATAACCACAAAAAATGCACCCTACATCGCAGGGCACGGGAAACATTTAATAAACTCATTGGTTATTAAAACAATTTTTCAAAATCAGTGAATGTATCCGCAATAAAATATGTATTATTTTTCTCGTTTGAGCAGGAAAAGTGATATGTATCATCCCAATAGTATATGCCAGCTTCATCTCCAGAGCATAGCAGTACAATAAAACCATGTTCGATGGTATCGCCAATGATTAAGGTATCTTCAGGCATTTCATTATGATATTTATCAGTCCACATATTCACATTTGCTTTTTTATATTGTGTATTTATTCCAAATAATACATCAACTGAAATTGTGTCGGATATGCCTTTTACATAAACTTCATTTTCCGTTTTTTCAACTACTCCACCTCCCACAGAGCACAAAAAATCAAAGTAGTCCTTTGGCAGATTGATATTATATCTTCCCTCTAGCATTTTGACATCAGAAATAGGAACTGCCCCAAATCCTTTAATTGTCATTTTCCTCAACCCCCAAGTTTTTCTTCATAACAGATATTCCGCCTCTATGAGTAAAATTTCTATGAATGTTTTTGTCGACCTCTTGCAACGTTCTTCCATCCTCATTATGATGCCATGTATTGTCTGGATTTATTGGTCCATTAGGCGCCAACATATCGGCAAGCCTAAAGTCAGCAGCATGGCTACTAAACGAACCAATGTCAACCTCTTGTTTTACATGGCCAGAACCTTTAAAGTCTGGATAGCTATTTTTATATGTAACCGATATTCCTTGCGCATCAGCATATTTCCATATACCGTTTTTAACAGTAATCTTGCCTCCATTATCTATCCACTTATTCGCATCTGGAGAGTACAAGGGCTTGGTTTTAATAACATCATCGGGTATCTTCGATCCTATAGCAAACGTTTCTTCTGTTATGGTTAGTCGCCCTTCAGGCACATCCATATCCCCGGCCCCGTTCCCAGCTTCCCCCTGCGCACCCTCATTCATTATAACGCTTTCATTGCCCTGTGCAAGTTGCTCCCCTTCATTGCTCACATTTTCAGGCGACGGCTGCTCAACCCGCACAGTTGCATTTACTGTTTCGTCCGCCTTTTGCATGTTGACATCCATCCGCATGGCAGCGACTTCGGACAAAATGGCCGCCTGCGCGTTTACTTTCGCATCAGCCCGGGCCTTGGCTATGATCCCTGATAATAACCGGTTCAGCACACCCTGATCCAGTTTTAGCTTTTCGCTTGAGGCGGCAAAACCGTCTTAGCTGTTTGATATGCCATGAACATTTTCAACTTTGTTTGCCACTATATGAACAAAAAAACGCACCCTGTAAAGACAGGATATGTACTCAATGGATTTCCTCTGAAAATAAACAGGCTAAACTCGACCAACTGTTACTATAAATATCATTATCGCTGTTTTGCCTGATCTCTTTTTCAAGCCCGGTAAGAATAGCTTTTCCTCTCATCTCTAGCGGGAATGAGTCGCCATTGCTTGTTTTCAATCACAAGAGTTTCAAGCCTTTCGTTCCAGGAGTTCACAAAGACAGCGGTATGGGTTTTCTTATGCAGGTCCATGCCGACATAGAGATAGCTTTCTCTTCTCTGCATTGCATCCGCCTCTCTTTTTTTCTGCCATTCACATCGAATCCCCGGTGCCGGCAACCTCTGATGCCAGCGGTATGGTTTAGCCATCCGCAAGGGCGCGACAACCTATCTGCCAACGGACTCGCAGCTTCAAGCAGGTTACTTTAGTGTGTGATGTTAACTCTGCATGAAAAGCTTTGCAGGTCATTTTGGGGGATGTCTCCGAACTGTCAAATACAGAAAACAGAGAAAGAGAGAGCTAAGGCGTTACCCCTTAACTCCCCCTGACACAAATTGTACGCCGGTTGTCAAAATTTGTCGATTAATGCCGTGTTACAAGATTATTACAGATTTTCACTGCGACTCCGGCCTGCCAGAAGTTCTCGCCCGCTTGACCCGCCGTGTGCCCCTGTGTTGCGATTATGTATCGGACAGGAGAAGTTGTCCCGCCCGACAGCAGCGGCGATTGTGAAGCCTTTGTGCGGCACGTTTCGCACTAAGAATAACAGCTGTGAATATGGTCCAATTTTTCTCAAAATCGGCTGTGAACCATGGGGTTGAAAATAAAGCACCAGGGTCGCAAGCGGCCCCGGCGCGGCCACAAAGCCCCGCAGTGCGGGCCTTTTCCGGACTCTGAGGTTGACGTCAATTCAAGGAGTTTTGCGGCGGATTGACGTCAGCTTTTTCAAAAACATCGGTATTGCAAGGGGACAAGGGCTGTTTTTGCAGGATCAATAACTGAAAATACGAATTACTGATTATTTTGTGGTAGTTCATTCGAAAGTGGCTTTCTCACACTGTTTTTAAATCTTTCTTCACAGGCTCCGAATCTCTTATAATTCTTTCTTGCTTCATTTAAAGTTACATGATTTGCACCCTTCATTGTGTCGGGACGGTCATGTGCTACTTCGTCATATTGCCAATGGCAAACTTCACAAATATCAACAACGACTTCATCATCGCTATCGATTGTGTAATAACCACAGCAGGGACATTGAATGTTCATAATAGTGCCTCCTATCTGTTTGAGTATTTCTTAACTTGCTCTATCCAATAATCCATTCCGGTTGGCGGTTTATAGTACGTTGAAACACCACCATATTTATTCATGATGCCAAATTCATTTGTTGCAGTATCATATCTAAAATATGTGCCCTCCTTTGTAACAAATGACTGTGTGGTTGGCGTCGGTGGTTTCTCAAGAAAATATCTTGAGCCGCTTTCATATTCAGCTTCAGTAGCATAGCCAAAACTACTTGCGTGATCATCAAAATGAGTTTTGAGTGTACTATTTCCTCTTTTATTGGTATAATCTACATCAGGATTACGCGTACCGCTATAAAGTTTACCAGAGTAGTTCCCCGCGCCCTCAATTGGTGGACCATCAGAGTCGCCCTCATCCTCAGTCCTGCCCCCTGTTTCCCTCTGCTTATCTTCATTTATTATATCGCTTCCATCCATCTGCGCAAGGGGATTTCCTTCGCCACCTTCGATGCTCACATTTTCAGGCGACGGCTGCTCAACCCGCACGGTTGCATTTGCTATTTCGTCCGCCTTTTGCATGTTGGCATCCATACGCATGGCAGCGACTTCGGATAAAATGGCCGCCTGTGCGTTTACTTTCGCATCAGCCCGAGCCTTGGCTATGATCCCTGATAATAACCGGTTCAGCACACCCTGATCCAGTTTTAGCTTTCCACTTAAAGAGCCAAAGATCTTTATTGCAGATTGGTATGCGTTTTTTGCATTTACAAGGGTTTGCAAAAGCACATCATGTTCTTCATCGCTCATTGCCGTGAAAGACTCCGCACACTTATGCATTTCGTCGGCGTAATAATTGCGGGCCGCATCATGGGCTTCCTTCGCTGCTGCAAGTTCCGTTTCAGCCTTTTTCAGATCTTCTTTTGTTTTTTCAACAGCAGAGGTATCCACGTCATCCAGTGCGCCATTTGCAAGCGTATCGATGGTATCAGCAGCTGCATTGGCTTCTATCACCTGTGATACCGTTTCGGGATTCTTCATCGCATCAGATATCTTTTTATCGACAAAAGCCTGTGCCCATTTTCGCATGTTATCGGTGATATTGACTTTCCCAAGTGAAGTAGTGAAATATGCTTCTCCAGTTAGTAAGGACGATGTGATCATGGCCATGACCCCGGCCCGGGCGGCATCATTGAGGATATCCCCGGCGCTTTTGTCCTGGGCGCCCGTTAGGTTCATCCATACGTCCGTTAGAATATTCTCAAAAGTCTCTTGTGTCATTTCTACAGCGGAGTTTTCAAGCATTCGCGAGCCTAGCCTCGCCATACCGACTGCATATTTTGAAGCCAATTTCTTTGCATAACTGGTGCCGCCGTTCATGACCTCTGCTTTGAGCACATTCACACCACCACGCATGAAGGCTCCAGTATTCAGATAACGTTCAACCGGAATGGCTTCGGCAAATATGGTAATCCCGGATGCCACAAGTCCTATCATATTCCGCGCAGGCTGGGACAGTCCTGCGGCTCGCCCCACTTCAGACACCTGGTATGTGGTTGCCGGACCAAAACCCACAGCAGTTCCAATAATCGGATTCCCTGTTAGTGCGTTTGCACCAGCGGCGGCCACCATGGACAGGGTATTGTCCACCAAAGATGAAGTGATCATGAACGCCGCATATTCTGCCGGTGTGCCATTTGAAACCATGAAAGATTCGATTTGCTTGAGTGCCTTTTTGTTTTCATAAAGAGCGTTCAGCATTGCTTGATCAGAAAAATTGAAAGGCAGATCATAAATATCCTTCACATTTGCCATATAATTCTGCCAATAAGCTTTTTGCTCCGGATCTGGGATAGCCTCAATAGTTTTTGTGAATTCCTTTTTTACCTTCGCCCTTCCCATTGGTCCGCCATAATGCAGGCGGTTCCAGGCCTGTACAGTGGCTTCATCGGTTTCAGTAAGGTAATTTCGCACAAAACCAAGATTACCTTGCAAAAATTGCAACCCACCCGATTCCCCGCCCTTTAAAAATGCGGTTCCAGCCCCTACGCCTTTCCCGGACAATTCTTTCTCGCTTACGCCGTACAGCCAACTAAAGATGCTTTTCTGGTCATCAATTGCCCATTTTTGTTCTACGGCTTTTCGGGCATAATCCATCATTTCATATGGGTCTTTGTGCATTTCAGGGAACATCTCGTACATCTGGCTCAAAGTAAGCCCGGTGGATTTGGCTATACATATATCCATATCAAGCGCATCAAGTGCTGTACGCTTAAACATCATGCTGACCGTAGTATCGGTATATTGAGCGTATGTCTTATCTTTCGATACCATGTCATCAAAGGACAGATTCATCAACGATTCCTCTGCCTGGATATACGCTGAATCATTGTAATCCGCATCAGTCACCGGCATAGCTTTAATTTCTGCAATGAACTGCTTTTGGTTATCATCCAAGTCCTTGCCTTTTGAATAAGCAGTGAGCGTGTCCATGGCATACTGCTGGGCCTGCCTTGCCTTCTCCTCTTTTTGCGCGGAATCAATCGCAGCGTCTTCTTCTGCACGTGCCTTCTCCTCATCCACGAAAGCCTGAAGCTCTGCTGCGCGTTCAGGGTTTTTATCGTAGTAGTCTTGCAGAGAAGCGTACTTACCAAAGGCGGCATCCATATCCGCGCCAATGGATAATATCAGGGCGTTGCTCTCTTCGGCAGTCATATTGGTGGAGTCTGCTGCCGACAGGGCTGTATAAGCTGTTTTCCCTAACTGCCTCCGCGTATCGATATTCATGCCCATATCGGCAATACGAATATACTTCATCCCGCCCATGAGGTTTGAATGATTCTGGTCATACATCCAGATCATTTCCCGCTCGGCTTCAGATAGATTTTTCGGATTCTTGCGGTAATCCGCGAGCACTTCCTCAATGGGGCGCAAGCGGGTGACCGACTCAGGATTATCCTTTAGCCTCTGATTGTAATCAAGCTCGTTCAGCCATTGCGGGCGCTCCCCAACCACATCAGACAGATACTGATCGACAGGCATTCCTATGGTATCCGCAGCAAAACGTAAATCCGTTAATTGCTTAAGGACAGATTGATTTCCGGCCAGGATCTCGCCATACAATTCTTTCGCATAGCCTGTGTACCTCTCCATCCACTCATTGTTTTGCTGCTCAACGGTTAATGGAGATCCACCGCCACTGGAAGATAGGCGGAGCCCTGCAGGAATAAATGCGCTGGGCTTACCGTGCCCCTGGGTGGGATAAAGCTCTGTCCAGCGCTTTTTTTCGTCATCGGCCAGCGGTTGCCCGGTGAACATTTTATATTGCAGGTTTGAAAAGTCGATCTTGTTCTGACGTTCTTTCTCCTGCTGGGCGTAAACCGTGTCGAGCTCTTCTTCTGTTTTACCGGCTTGGCTTTCGGGCACATTGGTTGTCGATGTCTGGTTATTTGGCGCGGAGGTGGCACCTGATATAGGAGCGGTAGGAAGCTGTGTGCTGGTAGAAACAGGCTGATTTACCACAGTGGGCACAGTGGCCGTTTCAGCGCTTCCAGATGCACTGGCAGGAGCCATATACCCCGGCAACCCTTTCTTATTCGCGTTCGGCTGGATATTCTTCTGTGGTTGTGCGGCTTTCTCGTAATAATCTGTGAGCTCCGGAAGATAGTCACGGTCGGTCTGTCCGACCTTATCGCCCTTCCGAACGGCAGCCAAAACGCCATATATTGAATCCTCGGAAAAGGATACGGGCCGGGTAAGCATGGGCGTGTTTCGGATTTTTACATTCTGCTCGTAATCTTTCAGGGCGCCATATTTGCCCCAATCAATGCTTTGGACAATAGAATCATCGTCCATGCCGAAAATATTAACCTTTTCAGCTAATTCCCTTTGAAGCGCCCGCCACTGATCTTCCAGGAGCCGGGTGGGTTCGTCAGCGATCTGGACGCGGTAGAACTGATAGGCGGCAATCTCTTCCGGCTTACTTTTCTTTGTGGGGGTAAGCGGCGTACCGGAAGCGCCATAGCGCAGGTATTGATTCAGGCTGGATCCCTTTACGAAAAAATCATCGTCGAAGCGATCCACACCGAAGAAATCGGTAAGCTCCTTGTAATTACTCTTTCCGGAAGCGTAGGGGGCATAGAATTCCGATGTGGGATCTTCGCGCAATAATTGAAAATCCTCGGCAAGCTTGATGCCCTCGTTCGGATTTTCTCGGAATCTCTTGCGGATGAGCGAAAGGGTTTCGGCAGATGCGTTCAATCCTGTAACCCCCTCTTACCTGTTACGTTCTGAGCGACAGGCTTATATTTGGGGTTATTTCTGAGAACGTTTAAAGCAGCGATGCTTGTGTCGAACGGCCCCATATCAAGAAGGGATGCTGTCTTCCTGTCTTTCTCTTTCTGTCGCCTCTTCATTTCCGCATCGTATGCCGCCTTGTTTTTGTAAACAACTCCGTCAATCTCCCACTTAGGCTTACTGCTCCCACTTCCGCCACCTGTAGATGTCGGGTGCAGCGTATCAAACTGCGCCTGATTCTGAGCGGCCGATTCATTGTATTGCCTGATCTGTTCTTTGAACTGTTTCAGCCATTGATCGTTTGCATTGTTCTGCTGCTGCTCCTGGTTGGCAAATTGATAAATCTGCGCCGCCAGGGAATTTTGCTGGTTCGTTGACGCCGTGGAATGGTCATACTCCCGCTGTTCCAACTGGTCAAGATAAGACAGTGTGTCGGCGGCTTGGGATGCTGAATATTGTTTAAGCAAGTCGGCTAGCTGCCGGGCCAGCAATGTTTTCTGATCTTCAATGCCCGTGCGGGCTGTCGCTTCAGCGTCAGAGATCTCCTGCTGTGCCTTGTTCCCGGCAATAGCGATGTTCGCCTGCGTAGCCAGGTTGTAGCTGCTGCGCCCCAAGCCGTGGGAAAGGGCTGTCCGGTCAGCCTGGGAACGCGCCTGGTCATATTGTAGGGCGCTTGCCTCCTTCTGCTTGGAGGTTATGGCGCCCAGGGAAGAAAGCTGCCTTTCAAGTGCCTGCTGGTTCGTATCGTACGCCTGCTGTGCGTCAAACCGCTTTTGGTCATAGGCAGACTGATAGCGGTTGTTCGCCTCTGCTTGCAGCTCCGCGTCTGTCTTCGGCGTATAAGTGTTTTTCTTAAGGTCAGCGATCAGCGAATCCAAATTGTAATTGGATGCCATATGTACCCCTCCTTGAAAAATGATGCCCCCGGCGGTTGGCCGGGGGCTGGGTCCCTTCGACATATCGGTTTTTCAGATGAGCTTGCGCAAGAGCATCACCGCCTTTTTATACAGGCGGAAATAATTATTAAAAGTGCTCTGCGTCGGTCGGGTTGTTCAGGATTCCGAATACCACCATCGCATCCAGAACGGCAACCGCAACGCCGTTGATGACGGTAGACTGGCTTGGCTGCAGGATGCCGGTGGTGACCAGCATGGAAAGAATCAGGCTGGCAATGGTCGTCCAGGTAACCTTGGATTTGAAACGGTTCTGCATATGTCTGCCTCCTTAGTGTCGTGAAAGTACATACTGCTGCATGGTTTCATGTGTCTTGGATACTGCTCCGTTACAGTTCAATTGTTTGAGTCCATCCAGCGTGGCGAACTGGGCCTGCAGGAGCATGGCGATGTCTTCCCGCTCCTGCTTCTGCCGGTCTTCCACACATTCGAGCCGCCGTAAAAGGTCATGGGCCTTGATCGCTGTTGCCGCAATATAGGCGATAACCGCCAAGACCGATGTAATAAGCCACCAATAGTCCTTCAAAAGCTGCATGATGCCCACCTCGTCATAAATAATCTTTGATGGCTGCATACACAGCCTGCGCCAATGTCTTTGCGCCCGGTTCCAAGATCGTCTGCGCCGCTTCCAAAGCCCTTTGGGTAGGCTCGTCCACAATCCCTGTTTCGGGCAAATGGCTGGCGGCTTGCAGTTGCTTCACGGCGGCTTCCGTTTTGGGGCCAAAGATGCCGTCCACCGCTCCGCAATTATATCCGGCGTTGTTCAGCAAGGTTTGCAGCTTTTCCACAGCAAAGCCCTTGCAATGTATCGTCAAATAGCTTGGTTCACTCACAGTTTCACCCCCTTCATTCAAGCCTTTCAGAATACCGTAATGATCCCAGGCATAGCTGGTCAGGGAAGAATGCTTGACCCCATATGCATGCCCGCGAGCATCAATAACAGTACCGTCGCCCAGATAGATACCAACATGTCCCATAGGGTCAGCGGATTCCATTTCGTTGTACACGAAACAAACCTTGTCCGTAGGCATTTGCGCAATCGGGCCTTTAGCATCCCAATAATCCCCCTTCCATTGGCTCGATGCGCCGTGCGGCAAGGCGATTCCCACCAACTTGGCAGCTTCCTTCGTTAAGCCGGAGCAGTCATAAGCTGGCTTGTCCTGGTATTTGCATCCATCGCATGCAGCTTGTTTGCCAGACAAAAAAGGGCAGTATTTTTTAATGTTGGCGGCATAGGTCGGTTTGTTCCGCATCTGATTTTCTCGGTACGTTGGAGTGCATTTCTGTCCGTTTGCGGCAAAAATATATGGGCAACCAACTTTGCTGATTGCCCATTCACGGATGGTGTCGGATTTAGTCATTTAGCCCCTCCAATCAGCCTGTCCATGTGACAGTGGCGTTTGTAGCGTCCCAGGGAGCTCCGACGATAGTGCCGGATGGCTTGTTGATTGTGATGCTTGTAAGATTCGTGCATCCCAGGAATGCAGAGGAAGCAATACTCGTAATGGCTGATCCTATGGACAGTGCAGTTAGTCCTGTACAACCTTGAAATGCACCGCCATTTATAATTCTTACACTATCTGGTATTGTGTTCAAATGCATTGAAGTACACCCGGCAAATACACCTGTTTCTAATGTAATGATATTAGGAAGAGATGTTAGAGTAAGTTTACTACATCCACTAAAAGCAGTAGCCCCAATAGAAGTTAAACTGCCTGGGAGAGAAGATAAAGCTAAATTTGTACAATTGGAAAACGCACTTGTACCAACAGATATAAGACTACCGGGTAGAAATGTTAAGGCAAGACTCAAGCAGACTGAAAATGCCTCATTCCCAATTGAGACAAGACTACTCGGAAGGGACGGTAAAGAGAGCATCATGCAACCAGAGAATGATCGCAGGCCTATTGTTGTTATACTATTTGGAAGAGATGGAATCATAACATACATATAAGAGTAGAATGCATAATCTCCTATAGATGTAATACCATCCGGAAGATTTATTGTGCCGCCTGAACGTGTAATCAAATTAAGCGCGAGACTATTACCAATAAGACCATTTATGCACGCAGATAGACCATCAATCATTGTCCCAGCGGGAACAGTACCGCCTTTGGCTGTGATCGCAGCAGCGATATTTGTCTTGGCTGTCTGAATCCTGCTAATGTCAGATGCTATGCTCATAGTGCTGCCAACTCCTCTGCAAGACCGCTCATAGCGGCCAGATCAGCATAAAAGTTTGCTTGTGTGTCTGTATAACCTCCTGCTTGCGCAGCAGCATATGCAGATTGACCATCTGCTCCATTAGCCCCCGGTTCCCCCTGCAAACCCTGAATGCCTTGCTGCCCTATAAGGCTTGCAAGAAATTCTTGCTCCGTGCCTGTGTGCCCATTATCAAGCCATGATTGATACGTGCTTTTCCCAGTAGACCCTGTTTCACCTTGAATACCTTGCGGCCCGGCATCTCCTGTATCACCCTTTAAACCTTGCGGGCCAGTTTCGCCTTGAATACCTTGCGGACCTTGTTCGCCAGTATCACCTTTGGGGCCTTGAAACCCTTGCGAGCCAGGGGCGCCAGTATCACCCTTTGGGCCTTGGATGCCCTGTAACCCTTGCGGCCCAGTTTCCCCGGTATCGCCTTTCAGCCCCTGCAGCCCAATTGGCCCAACTTCTCCTTTCGGCCCTTGCAATCCCTGCGGCCCGATTAGGCTTGCAAGAAATTCTTCCACCGTTCCTGTGTGTCCGGCATCCAACCATTCCTGGTAAGCGCTTTTTCCGGCAGGCCCAGTTTCACCCTGAATTCCCTGCGGGCCTTGCGGGCCGCCCGGGTCACCTTGCGGGCCTTGTATCCCTTGTGACCCGATAGGGCCTATCTGGCCAACATCGCCTTGCAATCCTCTTGGCCCTGTCGCTCCCTGTTCCCCTTGCAGCCCCTGCAATCCCTGAAGGCCCCGTTCGCCCGTATCGCCCTTCAAGCCTTGCTGCCCCTGCGGCCCCGTATCGCCTTTTCGGGCCAGCAGCATATAATTGATGCCGTCATTCACAGGAGCCAGGCCCTGCACGGTTTGCAAAACCAAATAGCTGGAGCCGGCATAGGTCAGCGTGTCCAGCCTGCTGTACTGTACCGTTGCGTTATATTCCCCTTTGGGAACAAGCGTAACCCTTCCCAAATTCGTCGTAGGCATAGACTATTCTCCTTTGTATCAGTAAATTGCGTTGGTCGCGCTGCCAACCACCATGATTATGAAAGCATGGGCAACAATACGGGTTAGCCTATCTGGCGTAATCGTCACGATATGCCATGTGTTGCGGGTGATCTTCCCGGCCTCCTTGGTCAGGTAATCCGTGATGTTCTGCGCATTCATGGAAGCGAAAGAGCCAACCGTATTCCCGTCCACTTCCACGGTGCAGGACGTTGCCTCATTGCCTTCGTAAATGCCGTAGGTGATGGCGTGGCTATGACCGTCTATTGTGACTTTATGGGTGTGGCCGCTGATTGTTACATCATGCGTATGCCCCATATAATGGGTATGCCCTGGGAATATATGCTCATGGTACAAGTTGTGCTGATGGTTTGCTAATGTGTGATAATGGGCGGCAATCCCGTGGGTATGCTGATTTAGCACATGGGTATGGGACATATCATGCTGATGGCTGTTAAGGCTATGCGTATGACTCGGGCCAGAATGATAGTGCCCACCCAGACCATGAGTATGGCTATTAAGGCCGTGTGAATGAGGGGTTGCCGGATTCGCGCTTTCTGTACTTATGGGTGACGGCCCGCTCGTAGTAGTGCTGCCAGTTGGTGTGCCCGTATTGCCGGTACCGCCAGAACCTGTGCTTCCGGTAGACATTCCCGTATTTGCGCTCAAAGAGCTAACCTGCGATCCGGAAGCGTTGTTTTCTGTGACCAGTGCGCCACTCGAACCAGTATTTCCGGAAGCTTCCCCTGTAAGGTTATTACCTGATGGGGTGAGGGTGATCGATTCATTTATGCTTCCGGTACTTAATGTGCTTGACGCAGAAGTTACCGTTCCTGCGCCGCCGGCCGCGGACGTTTTTTCTACGGTTTCCGTAGTCTCTGTGGTTGTGCTGAAAGCCCGGTATGCTTCCAGCTGGAAAGACAGTTTTAATGACTGTACGCCCACCGCTTCACTTGGCACGTACAGCCTAATAACAGCGGCATGTGCCGGGTCGGCATTGTCAGAAAAGGTCTGAGCGTACATCTGCGTCAAGTCTGTGATAGCCGAATTGCCTAACGTCAGCTTTGTCATTTTGACCGAACCGTCACGCTTCACACTGTAAGGCGCAGCTGCCGGGTCGGCATTGCCAGCCCACTGCATATAGCCGTTCGCTTCGTTATTGGAAAGGCCAATGGCGCTTGAACCTGTGCCAGCACGCAGATTAAAGACATTCCCGGCTTTCAGGTTCATTTCGCTTCCGGCTTCCATGTTGATCTTGCCGCTGCTGAAAATGTCGATGCCTTCCGGGTAAATGCTGATAAAGCTTGTTTTCAGATTGCTGTAGGTCAATTCAGCAATGAAGCTGGTCGTAGCGGTTTGGGCCGTCAAATAGCCGTCTACAACGGAATACTGGCTGTCGCCGTTATAAATCAGTTCGCCGTTTGCATTGATGGAAAAATCGCTGCCTGTGTCATCCTGTCCATCCGTAATAAGCAAGCTGCTGTTAGTAACTGCGCCTGTTGCCAACGGACTGACTTCATCCACAACGCAGCGAATTACGCAACGGAACGCAACATCTGCGGCAGCTATCGTAATAGACTTCACGCCGATGTGACTGGCGTTGGCATTCCATACAGCGTCCCCCGCTGTGTCATCACTCACACGCTCCCAGCGGAAAACCGAAGCCGGAACGCTGGCGGTTATGTCAGCACCGTTTTCAAAAATCCGCGCCGTGGCTATGGTCGCCGTATTGTTTTTGTCCAGGATGGTTCCCCTGGAAAGGGACAGTACAAGCTGCTGCCCGGTGGTTTTGTTCAGTTCAGAACTGTTGTAAACGCCCTGGCTGACCGCTGCGGTGATTTGCCCGGGGATCACATTCAACAGCGACAGCAGGTTATCCGAAACAGACTGCAGCGTGGCGGCATCGGCCTTCAGCGTAAGGGATGTTTCCGCATCGGTCACCCGGCCAGTCAGATCATCCACGGTTTGCTGGCTTGCCTTCAATGCGATCTGATTGGCATTCTGCTGGATGTCAGTGGAATAGCCTTCTATGGTTTCAATCCGGCTTTGCATCACTTTGCCCAGGTCTTCAAACCGCAGCCGGTTCAAACGGCTGTATAGTTCATCGAACCTGTCTGTAAGCTGCTGCAGCAAAACGCGCTCTTCACTTGTCCACTTGGCAGGGACGCGCAATGGCTCATACTGCTGCGTGGTCACATATTTGCTTGCCATCCGCATTCCTCCTAGTCTGCATCAATTTCGATG
>JAEZJP010000053.1 GCA_023415715.1 Bacillota bacterium | reverse complement strand
TGTCTATGCCGTTCCTGACTCGCCTTTCAATGAAGGTGACCACCGACAGGATGCACAACGAATAATCCATAGCCTTTTTCTCCTGCGTTGTTCTGCTTCCGGAAGCAACTTCATTATAAACGATAGTTTTGCAGCGTGCTCGACTTTTTTGACCTTGTTTTTTGGGATTAATGCATATCCTGCATCTCGGTCATGTTTTCCCAATAGCGCTTGGGCATATGGGTCATGCGGCATTTGGGATTGTACCTGTCTTCAATGGCCACCGTTTTATAGAATTGCCGCCATAGGGAACGGTATTGTTCCTCGTCTTCCGATGTTTCAGGAAACAGCGCTTCCGTGAGCTGCACAAGCTCCATATTTCCATTCTGATAGTAAAGAGCCGCTTTGTGAGTCTTGTCATAAATAGCAAAAGTTTCGTTAAGGAAACGGTCGGCAAAGTGTTCCGCAATAAAAGGCAAAATAAAATTCTTGGGGCTGATAGCTGCCACCAACTTCCCGTCGCAATCTGAAAAACGCACGAACCCAGTTAATAAATGCCCTTCCCGAAGCAAATGGCGTTCAGCCTCCAAAAGCGTTGCAACATCGGGATGCGCGAGCATTTCCAATACTCTGGGCCCTTTAGAAAAAGCCAGCAGCGCAAAGCGGAGAAGTGCGAGTTCCTTTTCCTTCAAACAGCTGTAAAACACGGTCCTCATCAGATCGAAGGCCCGCGGTGAAACCTTTCTATTAACGGCATCCATAACGCTTTGCGCTTTATCCTTATCTGTTTCTACACGCTTTCTGAAAAATAATGCCATTTGCACTTCCCCCTCTGCCGCAATGGTAAAGGGAAGCTCATGGGTATACACGCTTTCATGAATGCAGCAAAAAAGGCCGGGCAGGCTTCCGTCATACAGATATACCACATCACAGGGCTCCGCTAATGGCTTTGCGCCAGGCACAGTACCGCCTCCTCCACCGCGCTGTTCAAATTGATCATCCTGCCGTTTGATGGGAAATTTAACCCCATACCTGCCATGGCCGGAAAGAGCGATAGCTGTTCCATGCCAAAAGCGCTCAAATTGGGGTCGATCAGCGCCCGCACGGTAGTTTCCCGGCTGGCCGTTATGCCGCAAGGCATATCTTTTGCTTGAATGAAATACTGGGCACGCTTAAGTACCACCCCCATGCGTTTGAGTGATGTAATGTCCAGCCGGCCGTTTTTCCTGGCAATCACAATGCGCTGGGCACTGGTGGGACCGATCCCAGGCACACGCAAGAGCTCCGCCAATGAAGCGGTATTTACATCCACCGGAAAAAACTGCATGTTCTGCACTGCCCAGTTGCACTTGGGGTCAAGATACGGATTGAAATTCGGCGCCTGTTCGTTTAAAATCTCATCAGCCGTAAACTGATATTGGCGAAGCAAAAAATCAGCCTGGTAAAGCCTGTGTTCCCGCAAAAGCTGCGGATTTGTGTTCAGCGATGGCAGAAGCGTATCCTCTACAGCAGGGATATAGGCGGAATAAAACACACGCTTCAGCTGATATTTGTCATAAAGACCTGAAGCAAGCTTAAGAATATGAAAATCGCTTTCCGGGCTGGCCCCGATGATCATCTGCGTCGCCTGCCCCGCGGCGGCGAAACGGGGAGCATTTTTGAATTTCACGATCTCCTGGCGGTTTGATTCTATACCGCTTCTGATTTGCGCCATGGGTGAAAGAATGGCTTTTTTCGTTTTGTTAGGCGCCAGTTTCACAAGGCTTTCCTCACTGGGAAGTTCAATGTTGATACTCAAGCGGTCCGCAAGGAGACCAAGACGGCGGACCAGTTCGTCAGAAGCACCGGGAATGGTTTTGCAGTGGATATAGCCCCAGAACTGGTATTTGTATCGGAGTATCTCCAACGCCTTGACCATCTGCTCCATGGTATGATCAGGGCTTTTCAGCACCCCGCTGGAAAGAAACAAACCTTCGATATAGTTGCGCCGGTAGAATTGAATGGTCAGCTCCGCCAGTTCCGTCGGCGTAAAAGCTGCTCTTGGCACATCATTGGTGCAGCGGTTGACACAGTATTTGCAGTCGTATATGCAATGGTTGCTGAGCAGCACCTTTAAAAGCGATATGCATCGCCCGTCTGCCGCAAACGTGTGGCAGCAGCCGCCCGCAACGGCGCTGCCTATCCCTTTTCCACCCGGCCTGTCCACCCCGGAGGAGGTGCAGGCGGCGTCATACTTGGCACTGTCCGCCAGAATCGTAAGCTTGTCCATCAGATCCACACGCTTCACCCACCAAGTTTTTGATATACAAGAACATTTGTTCGCTTTTATTATACGCAGAATCCAAGCGATTGTAAAGGTGGCTTTTTAAAAAATCTTGAAAAGGATTCAAAAAGGGGTTGACAGCGCATCATCTGCATCATATAATTAAACGCGTTTAAAACACATTTAAACATCAGAAAGGAGTGTAAAGGCTATCCCACGCAACGAAGACGCCAAACAGGCTCTTATGGAATCGACTATAGCCCTTATGCGGGAGACACAGGATCCCAAAAGCCTGACGGTTAGGCAAATCGCCGCCCGCGCCAACGTGAACGCCGCCCTGGTCAGCTATTATTACGGTTCCAAGGATGAGCTGATTCATGCTGCGGTGGATGAAATCATGCAAGCTGAAGCCGGAAGGTGGCTTACGCTGCCGGAGGGCGAAACAGATCCCATGGAAAGGCTCAAGAGCATGCTCCGGCAGATGTCCGATATGGTGATCAGCTACTACCAGTTTACAAAGGTGTCGCTGGAGTTTGCCATCACCCAGGGAGGCACGGAAATTCCCCAAATGCTGCTCCCCCTTATGCGGTCCATACTGCCAGACAGGGATGAGCGGGAACTGCGCCTCCTGTCCTTCCTTTTGATCACCGGCCTCCAAGGCGCATTGGTCCGCCATGAATCATTCCACAGCTATACCGGTTATGATCCCTTTGACAAAACGCAGCGCGACGAAATACTGAACAGGCTGGTGGATGTGCTTCTTGCTTCCCCAGCGTTAAATAAGGAGAAAGAAAAATGAAAACGATCGTCATCATTGTAGCCGTTCTGGATATCATCTTGCTCTTGTCCACGCTGATTTGCGGGCTGTGGATCTCCAGCCAGAATCTGACCGGGGATGCTCTTGACTCCTCACGGGCCTTCCACCGCAATATCGCCATCGCTTCCGTTGTGCTGTCGGTAATCGTCATTCTGTGGATGCTTTTCGCCTACGTCCGGTAGCAAAGACTTCCTAACCGGGCTTTCCTAAAAAGCTTCTACCCAAGCCTGTTCCCGGCCGCTTTTTCCTGCAAAAGCGATTCCAGCAGCACCTGCGCGCCATATTCGTCTATTACGCCCAGCTCCTTGACGGAGCGAAGAACGGTCTGCCCCGCCATATGAGGAAGATTGCATTCCAGGTACAGGTTAGCCAGCGATAGCAAGACCTTTGGGCTGTCGATGTAATTGTACACATACAGCGTTTTTTCAAACAGATCAAAGGAGCCGCATTCCAGAATAGTCTTCAAAAGCTCGGCAAACAATACCATCAATTCTTCCGGTTTCTCCTCTTGCAGCAAATTTACCTCCCCGCCCGTCAAAACGATCAGCACCTGGCGTGAAAGCAATTCCCCCAGGTGCCCAAATGCCCGGCCAACAGCCTGAATGGCTTCGTCCATATCATCTGTCCAGCCGGGCGCTTGTATCAACAATAGCACAAACAGCAAGAGGGAGCTTTCCTTCACCGCCCCTATCAGCACACGGGACGGCCCGATGCATTGAACCGCCTTCCGTAAATGCTCCAAGGCCTTTTCATGTTTCCCGGAACGAAGGTAGTATTTACCCCAAAGCAATGCCACTTCCCCCGCGAAGATTTCCTCCGCCTTATCCAGTATAGACAGGTGCCTTTGGCATAGCTCCCAAAGCTCCTGGTTCAAAAGCACATCCACTGTCAAAAGCCGGTTCGGTGTATGGTCCAAGCTTAAAAACAAGGCAGATATCGCGCCTTCCACTTCCTCAGGCGGACATCCCATTTTTTTGTATGCTTTGGCCATGCCGTACAGAGCGGCGTGCAAGCTGTTGTCGGTCTGAATAGCCTTGGTATAATAGGCCGCAGCCTTTACATAGTCATGCTGCCGCATATGCAGCTCCGCCAGAGATATAAGGGGTTTTGTGGTGGCACAGTCGTCGGAAAAGCGCAGCGTTGCATGCGGCTGTCCCATGGCGATGGCCTTTTGAAAACTCTCGTCGGCCAGAAAATCACGATGCCAGTCCATATACACCTTGCCGCGCAGATATTCCATATCCGTGCAGCCAGGATATACGTTAAGCCCTTCCGACAGAGCTTTTACAGCCATCGCATACCTTAAGAGGTTATAGTGGCATAGCGCAATACGGAACAGAAGATGCGGTCCGAAAGCCTCCTGCGATTTAAAATGCTCCCGTGCCTTTGAATACCATTCCAACGCCTCTGCGTAGTCCCTTTTCGCCATGTACTCGTTCCCAAGGTTGAACAGCATGAAGGCGTTGTCCGGGTCCTTTTCCAGTTCCGCCATCAAAAGGGGTATATTCCTTTCACGCTTGTTTTTGCGGCTGACTACACTATCCAAATACCCCAGATGATGCAGGCGGATATCGGTAACTGCAAAGAGGCCGCCCATAGACTTCCCGTCAACGCGGGAAAGCTGCTCATGAATATCGCCCACAAAGCGGTATAACCCATTGTTTCGCACAAGACGCAGCGCA
>JAEZJP010000028.1 GCA_023415715.1 Bacillota bacterium | reverse complement strand
GGAGCATGAATGCCAGCAGCACAATCCAGATCAGCACATCCAGCAGCCGGTAGACAGGCTTTTTTACAAAGCGGATGTCTCCGCCGCAGTTGCGGCAGCGGAAGGTTTGCATCAGGATGCCATCCTTTTGAAAATACCGCCGGAGGAATGTACCGCAGCTTACATCCGGCTTGTGAACGCAATTGTCGCTCATCCGGGATGCCTCCTTTATTCTCGGGCCACATTCAAGTTATCATACATAATACGCTATATTATGATGCTTGTCCAGATTTTCCCTGAAAATACACGGGCCTACCTCCATAACGTATGTTATCAAAAAACGGAACCTTGATGCAGCCTTGTATATTTTGGTTCGAAAGATATTTGATAAACAAGAAAGCGGCCCTGGTTCGGGCCGCTTTCTTGGCATTTTTGACCCAACCGCTAGAAGTGGTTAGGATCGGTGGGATTGTTAAGTACGCCGAAGGCCACCAGCGCGGCCAGCAGCGATTCCACCAGCGTCTGCCATGTATCGTTTGTGATGCCCAACAAATTGTAAAGGCCATAATGGCTGAAAATGAGGCCTATCAGGCCTAACAACGACGCCCAGGCTGCCTTGGAACGCCAGCGGCTTTGCGTTTCCTGCATGATCTCCTCTCCTTTCTCATCTCTTCACGCAATTGTATGCGTTTATGACGGGAAAATTGACAGAACATGAACGGTTATGATGTGCTTGCGAAGCTTGGACAAATGTTTACATGTATTTCTTCTACTTGCGGCATTGGGCGCATACCGTTTACCAACGATGCTACGGTAAGGCTTACCATTCCAAAGGAATGTGGAGGAGTGAGTTATGAAACATCCCATCTGCCGCTTCATGGTGATCCTTTTGATCTGTTTGCTCATCCCCTGTATGTCCCTGGGCGAAAAGTACAATGACAGCGCAGACCTGCCCGACTTCTCCCTGACGGATTATCCTGCCACCACCAGCTCGTCTCATGTTACCATCGATTTTACCGGTGCGGACGGCTACACCTATGTGCTGGAGCACCAGTACAAAGGGGTCTGGCTCGCCACTAAATCCATTCAGCTGTCGGGCTCAGTTGGTACGATCGAAGCGGATTGCTTAAGCGGCATCAACAAGTTCGTGCTGCGCAACTTTGGCCAGTCCCGCAAGGCCGGCAGTTCCATTGCTTTTACCATCAAGTGCACTGGCGCTTCCGATACGCCGGATACTGTGAATATGACAACCCCCACCCTGCGCAAAGGCAGCAAGGGCGCTGCGGTAAAAGCTTTGCATAAGGTTTTGCAGGACCTGGGGTTGTATGATGGCCCGTTGTCCACCACATTTACCGAAAGCACCCGCCAGGCGGTGATGGACGCCCAGGAACTGTTTGCCATCACCCGGGACGGCGTTGCCGGACCGCAGACACTGCATGTATTGGACTTGGAGAAATACAGCGTACCCGCCGGCAGCATTGGCGGCAGTACCTCCACCGGCACCGGAACCGGAACGGGAACACGCTATTTGGAGTTGGGCATGCGCGGGGAGGATGTGCGCAAGCTGCAAAAGAGGCTGAAGGAGCTGGGGTATGCGACCGGGCCCATCGACGGCATCTTCGGTGACATCACCCATGGTGCGGTGATCCAGTATCAGGGAAACTGCCATATTGTTAAGGACGGTATCGTAGGCCCTGTGACATGGGGAAAACTGAACAACGGAGCAGCATCCCTCGTTCCCGACCCGCCCCAGGGGCGCTACCTGAAGAAAGGATCCCGGGGCGATGATGTGGCTACCGTTCAGGCCCGGTTGATCGTTCTGGGTTATCTGAATGACGATGCGGACGGAATCTTCGGCAAGCTGACCCATGCCGCAGTGGTAGCTTTCCAGGGTGATCATGGGATCAAGGTTGATGGCATCGTGGGACCGGTTACCTATGATCATCTGTTCCCGTAAGAGTGCGCTGCCATTGTACCCAGCCAAAGGAATCTGCTTTCCTAATATGAAATAAAAAATCCCGTTCCTATCTTTTTCAGATGGGAGCGGGATTGAATTTCCTTATTCAGTTTTCCGGTCCGGTGTATCCACCCGCGGGAGATATTGAATCAGTCAGGGCATTGGGCACACTTTCCGCCAAGGCTTCCCAGGCCTTTACGGTCTGTTCCATGTACTGGCTTGAGGTCAGACCTTTCATAGCGGCCCGTATGCACAAATCCTGATAAAATTGCCTGTCCAGCCGGAGGCAAACACAGATTTTATCCGGTGGGCAGGCCCATTCCCTATCGAAATCCTGGGTGTCGGTAAACAAGTGACTTTTCAAACTCCTCCCTCCCCAGGCATCCTATGAGGGGCAATCAGGGGTGGTTCCTGAACAGTGAAACTGACTTTAGGGTAGCGCACGAACACCTGCTACGATAATTTAATGGGATCTGCGGTCGCGACCAGGGCTTTCCTCCCACGAGCTCAAAGGGCGCGCTGCTGCGCTGCCGCATGCAGTGCTTGTTTCGCTCGTTTCCTCCGCCTGGCCTATTGCCACCACTGGTGGCGGCCAGGCTCCGTCATCCTGGACCTTCGGAGCCATCTCTCTGTATAACGAGTTAGCATAGGGATTTCTCTTTGTTTATATAAAATAAGGTTTTCTTGGGTGGGGTACGGGGAGGGCTTCTTTTTAAAAAGAAGCCCTCCCCGCATAAACACATCATTTTACTGCACACTCCGGCCTACGCGGGTGTTGTCTGCTTTGCGGTTCTGCAGGTCGGGGTTAGGGTTGGGGGCTGTTTCCCAGCGGTAATCCTCGCCCTTTTGACGGATGTACATATCAATGACCTGGTGGCTGGGGACGGCGCTGGGATCGTGGTTCATCTTGTTCTGGAATTTGAAGAACTCATAATCCTTGGGCAGCATGTTGACAGGCTTGAAAATTTCCTTTTCAGCGGAGAATTCCACCATGTTCATAACGCCGCGGACATAGTCGATGTTGGACTTGAACTTAAGCGGCTGCGGGAAATCACCGTTGCCAACCACCTGCTGCCACTGCTTGTTTTCACGCTGGGCAAGCTGCTGCGCGGCTTTGTGCAGGTGTGATACCTCCATATCGAAACACTGCTCCCATATCTTTTTGATGTAGGGATCCGTTTCATCCTGCATTACGGACCAGTACAGGTATGCCTCCGTGTATTCATGCATCACCCAGCTTTCGAGCCATGTGCATTTCGTGTCCATCAGGCTTCCGTACTGGGTCACATGCTGCTCCTCGATAAGGCCGATTTCCTGGTAAAGACGCCGGCCCAGGTCTGAGGAGTAGAAGGCGCCCACGTTCATATAATAG
>JAEZJP010000278.1 GCA_023415715.1 Bacillota bacterium | reverse complement strand
GGGAGGTTAATAGAATCGTGGTGCCCTGCTCCTTGTTCACTTCCTTCAGGAAGGCGCGCATTTGATGCTGGGCCACGGCATCCAGGCCGATGGTAGGCTCATCCAGGAACAGGATGCGCGGGCTGTGCAAAAGTGCAGCGATCAGCTCCATCTTCATCCTCTCCCCCAGGGATAGCGTCCGTACCTGTACCCGCATCAGATGCTCCACTTCGAAAAGTTCCGTGAAATAGTTGAGGTTTTTCTGATAAAGGCTTTCCGGGATGGCGTACAGCTCTTTGAACAGCCTGAAGGTATCCGCAGGCGTGAGATCAAAGAAAAGCTGGCTCTTTTGGCCCATGACCACGGCGTATTGGCTCTTGAATGCGTTTTCCAGGCGGTTCGGCGTGTATCCCAGCACGGAAATGCTGCCTGAGGTTGGGGCAATGATGCCTGTGAGCAGCTTCACCAGTGTAGTCTTGCCTGCGCCATTGGGGCCGATGAGGCCCACGAATTCCCCTTCCGATATGGAAAGGTCAAAACGGTTCAGCGCTGTCTTTTCAACGTAGGTCCTTTTGAACAGGCTCTTTACGCTGCCCCTGAAACCCGGCTCCTTTTCAAAGCGGCGGTATACTTTGGTCAATAGGGATGTTTCAATCATTGGCATGGGGCTGCTCCTCTTCATATTGGATTTGCAGGTCGGGCCGGTGCCGCTTGTTCATTTGGTGGCGGGCTTTCCGATTCTCTACGCTGTCGAACACGATGGAAAAATCGTAGTCTTCGGGATACATGCTTTCCGCGGCCACGTGGCGCTTGAGCCTTTTGTGGGGGATGCGGCTCTTGACCCCCTTGATCTGCACGCCCACAAGCCCTTTATCGTCGGCGGGGTCGTATACAAGGCCGATTTCCCTGCTGGGATAGACCATCACGCTGTCCCCCAACTGGAACTGGGCGGCGTGGGCGGAGACGGGCTTTGGCGGCTGGTCCTTTTGAATGCGCGGAACAGGCGCGGTATCCGGTATACTCATCATAGGTTTTTTCGGAGGCAGGACCGGAACGGGAAGCTTTGCGTCCTGCCGGCCATACGCGGCTTCCCTTGCCCTTGAAATCATGGTCTCAGGGAAACCCAGCCGTTTCACAATATACAGCGCGCAGCTTTCCCCTGCCTCGCCCATTTCCAGGCGGTACAGGGGCGACAAGGTTTCCCGGTCAAAGGCCATCCTGGCGTTTGTAAGCCCGGTCGCACGGTAGGCATACTCCTTCACTTCCGGGTAATGGGTGGTGGCCACGAACAAGCATTTCTTTTCCCTCAGCACATCCAGGATGGCGATGGCTATGCCCATGCCTTCCATTGGATCGGTGCCCGAGCCCAGTTCATCCAGCAGCACCAGGCTTTCGCGGCCCGTTCCCTTCAATATGGTCAGAATGTTGGTCATGTGGGAAGAGAAGGTGGACAGGTTTTGGGAAATGCTCTGCCCGTCGCCGATGTCGCAAAGCACGTTTGCGAACATGCAAAGGACCGTTCCTTTTTCCGCGGGCACGTGCAGGCCGCTTTGAGCCATCAGGGACAATAGGCCTACGGTTTTGAGCGCCACCGTCTTGCCGCCGGTGTTGGGGCCGGTGATTACGATGCCTGACACATCATCGCCCATGGCGATATGAAGAGGCACACATTTGTCTTTATCGATCAGGGGATGGCGGCCGTTTTCGATGAGTAACCTGCGGTCCGTTGTGATTTCAGGCTCCATGGCTTCCATTTGAGCGCTCAATGTCCCCTTGGCAAAGGCAAAATCCAGCGCCTCAAACGTATCCCGGTTCATTTCCAAAGATGGCAGGCAGGTTTCAGCAAGGGCGGTAAGTGCGTACAGGATGCGGCGGACCTCGTTTTCCTCCTGGATTTTAAGATCGTTCAATTCCTCCTGCAGCTTTGTAACGGAGGCCGGCTCAATAAACACCGTGCTCCCAGTGGATGATATATCCACTATCGTGCCTGGCACCTGCGCCCGGTGCTCCCGCTTTACCGGCAGCGTCAGCCGGCCGCCCCGCGTTGCCACGAAGCTGTCTGAGAAAAAGGTGCGGTTGCTTTGCAAAAGGCTCAAAAGCTTCGCTTTCACTTGCGCGGATGACTGCTCCATTCGCCGGCGGATATCCCTTAAAGCAGGCGAAGCGTTGCTGTCCACCGTATCGCCGCGGATGCAGCGCCCGATTTCGCCTTCCAGTTCCGAAAGCTCGCATAGAGCACGGCCGTAAAAGGCCAGTTCAGACTGCAGGTATTCCCCGCGCTTCAAATAGGCTTTCATACGGCGGCATGAGGCCAGGAACTGCTCTATGCCAAGAAATTGCTCCGGTCCCAGCATGGCTCCCGCTTTTATAAGCGGCAATACCTTGTCCAGTGATTCCATGGAGCTTATGGGCGGGCTGCCCAGCACGGTGATAAGCTTAAGCGCTTCGCTTGTTTGTGTAAGCCTTGTACGGCATTCTTTTTCATTCAGGGCAGGGCTGAGGGTTCGCAGCCTCTCCTTCGCCCCCAAAGTGCAGGCGATGCGGCACAGCATTTCTTTGATTTTGTCAAACTCCAGAGTAGTTTCAAAAGTGGTCAAGCGTGATTCCTCCAGTCTAAGGTTAACAGAAAAATGCCCGCAGGTTTGCATCTGCCGCCCTGTATACGGGCAGATTGCTCCTGCGGGCATTACACATAAAAAATAACGGCAGATGTCCGCCGTCCAAACCTGTTTCATGATCTCTTTTTGCGCTTCTTTATAAGTGTTGCAAGAAGCGGGAAGATAACTCATGAAACGGATCGGAGGGCGCGCCCTCTGTCGTTTCCTATGTCCAAGCAGGTGTCAGGAAGCAGTCTGTAAAGGGCAGATGCGGGATGGTACACAAACAAGCAGGTTTCACCTGCGCTTTGCAACCCATTCCCTCATGGATTCAGTTAAGAAGCCCCTTTACAGACAAGACCGACATCCAAAATCCTCCTATTTGTTTTTACGGGAGCAGTATAGCAAACAAAATCCATTACGTCAATGGGGATTTTTTGTAGACAGTTTTATGATTAGAAAGGGCGAAAGTACCAATCATGCGCAAATGCCCTGCTTCCTTTTTTTGAAAGCAGGGCATTTTCCCATGTTTTGATGTGCTTTAAGCGCTTATTTCCTTATCCATAGAGGAAGGCCTGCCTGGCTTGGGCACATGATATTCGCACCGGGGATCGTAGCGAACCGCGGCCGGCGGCTTTTCCAATTCCTCAGGGTGGTTCAGGCAATGCAGTATGGTGGCGAACAGCCTGGCATACATGGCGCCTGCACATACACGCTCGTCGGCAGTTACACCAACGGGAAGCACGCGCTTGCGTGTTAATTTTCCATCGGGCGTAATGCCTGCTTTGCGCTCTATGGTGCCCATGCTTACAAACATGCTGCTGTTGCCAAAGTTATATATGTGGTGGTAGACCGAATGCATGCCGATGGAAGCCATGTTGGTGATCCATAAGCCCGCGTGGAAAGGGCTCATATCAATCAGCACCTTGGGCAAAAGCCCATAGCGGTCCAAAATCTTAACAAGCCCCATGACGGCATTGGGCAAAATTGGCAGCGAAAGCATAAACCTTGCGAATTTCATGGTGGCATTGCTTTCCTCCATGGGCCGGTTGGCCGCCACCGCCTCGTTTACGCGCTGCGCCACATCGAAAATGGTATCTGTAGGATCAAAAAACAGCTTGATGGTGGTCTCCTCAATGGTATCATCCTTCGTGTCACGCAGTAGCGCGAAGGAAACGGAAAGTTCCCTACGGGAATAAAGCTGCTTGTTCATGATGAAGCGGTTGATTTCAGGAAATTGGGAGACGGCGCGCACATAGGCGGCGATGATCAGCTGCATGAACGTGATCTTGTTGCCCTTGGCGCTTTGATCGGCAATATACCGGGCGAGGATTTCATAATCCAGTTCCTGCTGCAAAAACACCTGGGCGTCTACGCGCTGCGGCATGAAATACGGGGTTGCCTGGATAATAGGGTCCTTATGCTTGAATCTGCGCCCTTCAGGCCGGAATCCGAACATGCGATCCTTCCTTTCCAAGTTTGAACTTTTTCCAAAAGGGCGGCAAGCTATGATGATTGCAAAATGAATGAAAGAAACAGCAGCTCAAACGCATTAAGCGCCAGAGCTTTCCGTCACTTTGCCGCACAACGCTATTGTATCCTGTTGCGTAACTTACGTCAATGACAAAAGGAAGGAGAGATGCACAAGCACCCTGTCTTCCAGAAATAGATAGATTATTGACAACTTTACTAGGAAATGATACAATCCAGCCATGCCGAAAGGCCATCCCTTTTTCTGGGATGGCTTTTTTGAAAAATGAAGGCTCAAGGACAAGGAGGTCCCGTGTATGCCCGTCAAAAATCCCGATGCGCTCCCGGCTACCAGAATCCTCACGCAGGAAAACATATTTGTGATGACGGAAAAACGGTCTTCCTCCCAGGATATACGGCCGCTTCATATTGCGATCCTCAACCTGATGCCCACCAAGGAGGATACGGAGACGCAGCTTTTGCGCCTGATCGGCAATACGCCGCTGCAGGTGGAAATAACGCTTTTGCATACGGAAAGCTACAATTCCCGCAATGTGGATTACCAGCATTTGTCTACCTTCTACCGCACCTTTGCGGATGTAAAAAATGAATATTTTGACGGTGTAATCATTACCGGCGCGCCAGTGGAAAAGCTGGATTTTGAAGATGTGCATTACTGGCAGGAGCTGCAAAGCATTATGGCCTGGGCTGACGAAAGGGCCTTCAGCACGCTTTTTATCTGCTGGGCTGCCCAGGCGGGGCTGCACTACCACTACGGCATTCACAAGCAGCCACTTCCGCAAAAGATGTTCGGCGTGTTTCCCCACAAGGTACTCATCAAGGATTCCAAACTGGTGCGGGGATTCGATGATGTATTTTATATCCCCGTCAGCCGCCATACGGGGCTGGTGGAAGAAGAGGTGCTGGCCTGTCCGGATCTGAACGTCCTTGCAGCCTCGGAAGAATCAGGTATTGGTTTGGCCGTAAGCAAGGACGGTCGCAGGGTGTTTGCCACCGGCCACAGCGAATATAACGCCAATACATTGGCCAATGAATATTTCCGCGATATAAATAAAGGGCTTGAAATCCAAGTACCCAAGAATTATTTCCCCCAGGATGACCCGAAAAATGAACCGGTCGTACGCTGGCGCAGTCATGCGAACCTGCTGTTTGCCAACTGGCTGAACTATTTCGTATATCAGGAAACGCCTTACAAGCTCAGCGATCTGGCCTTAAAAAGGGGGCGGTAGCGCATGCGCATTCCAACCCTCCTCAAGGACGGCAGGGTTCACATTTCCTGCGAAATCTTCCCGCCCAAGGAATTTTCGGGCCTTACTCAAGCGGTGAACGTTGCCAGGGAGATTGCCGCCCTTTCCCCGGCTTTTGTCAGCGTCACCTATGGCGCGGCAGGGAACACCGCCGCCCATACGCTGGAAATTGCCAAGGCGGTAAAGGATGCAGGCTGCACGCCGCTGTACCACCTGACCTGCGCCACATCCACCATGGATCAAATCCATCAGCGTCTTACCGAATTATCGGCGGAGGGCATTGAAAACATACTTGCGCTTCGGGGGGATATCCCCGAGGGCATGGTCTTTCCCGGTCCCCGGCAGTTTGGGTTCGCTTCCGAACTGGTCTCTCAGGTGAAGGAATTCGGCAGTTTTGCCATCGGTGCGGCCTGTTATCCGGAAGGCCACCCGGAATCCCCTTCCAAGGACACGGACCTTAACAATCTTCGCCGCAAGGTGGATGCCGGCGCCGATTTTTTGACGACGCAAATGTTTTTTGACAACAACATTCTCTACAACTTTCTGTACCGTGCGCTGCAGAAGGGCATTTCCGTACCTGTCGCGGCCGGGATCATGCCGGTGGTAAACGCCGTCCAGATCAAGCGCATCTGCGCGCTGTCCGGCGCGTCGCTGCCGCCCCGCTTTGCCGCTATTGTGGACAGGTTTTCTCAAAATCCCAAGGCCATGCGCCAGGCGGGCATCGCCTTTGCCACCGAGCAAATCATTGACCTCATCGCTAACGGTGTAAACAACATTCATATCTATACCATGAACCGCCCGCAAATTGCCGCGTCCATTTTTCAGAACCTTTCGGATATTCTGGGTGAATAGCCATGGAAGGGGATATCAGCCGGAAGACCATAGCCAAATACCTGGGCTATCGTGGAAAAGCGCTGGATGAAACCACTGCTGTGCTGGTGGAGGAATCCATAAAAGAGCTTTCATCCGTTACGCCCCGTCACGTGCTTCGCCGGCTCCCCCTTTCCATTCTGGAAAACACCGTACACATTGGCAGCCTTGTGATGGAAAGCAAAAGTTTGGCCGCCCATTTGGCCGGCTGCCATGAGGCCATACTGCTGGCGGCTACCCTGGGTATAAAAGCCGATCAGGTCATACGCCGCGCTTCTGTTTCCCACATGAGCCGGGCGGTGGTATTGCAAGCAGCGGCAGCGGCCAAGCTGGAAGCGTACCTGAATGATGCGGGGGGAGCGCTGGCCCGGGAGCTTCAAAACGAAAACCTGTACCTGACGCCCAGGTTCAGTCCCGGCTACGGCGATTTATCCTTAGGCTGCCAGGGGGAGCTGCTCGATTTGCTGGAAGCCGGCAAGCGTATCGGTCTTGGCATGACTGCGGAATATATGCTTATCCCCACAAAATCGGTGACCGCCGTCCTTGGGCTGTCGCCTGAAAAACAAACCGCCTGCCGTCAAGTTTGCATAAGATGCCCGAACACGGCCTGCTCTTTCCGGGAGGAATGAAGATGGATTTTGAGAAGATGCTTGGAACAAGGTTACTATTTGTGGATGGCGGCCTGGGTACCATGCTGCAAAGCATGGGCCTTTCCGGCGGACAGCCGCCGGGATCATGGAACCTCCAGCACCCCGACCGTGTGCGCAAAGTGCATGAAGACTACCTCGCGGCAGGCTGCGACATCATTACCGCCAACACCTTTGGCGCCGACGCGCTTCATTTTGGAGGCCAGTCGTTAAAGGTGGTGCGCGCCGGAGTTTCCCTTGTGAGGGAGGCGGTCAAAAATGCGGGCCGCGGAATCGTAGCGCTGGATTTGGGGCCAACCGGCAAGCTTTTGCAGCCCTTTGGTGATCTGCCTTTTGAAACGGCTGTAACGCTGTTTGGCGATATGGCGGAAAACGGGGCACAGGCAGGGGCGGATGTGATCTTCATTGAGACCATGTCCGACAGCTTCGAAATAAAGGCGGCTGTTCTTGGCTGCCGGGAGAGGACAATCCTGCCCATCGTAGTTACCATGATGGTCAATGAAAACGAAAAGCTGTTAACAGGCGGCGATATCCCAGGCATGGTTGCCATGCTGGAAGGGCTGGGCGTTACAGCCTTGGGCCTTAATTGCGGCCTTGGTCCCAGGCAGATGCATCCGCTATTGCAAAAAATGATGGAATGTACTTCCCTGCCGGTGCAGGTTTGCCCCAATGCAGGACTTCCGCATCTGGAAAACGGGAAAACACACTTTTTGCTTTCCCCCGAGGTTTTTGCAGAGGAGATGGAAGAACTCGCCCGCCTTGGCCCATGGCTGCTGGGCGGCTGCTGCGGCACTACGCCCGATCATATGGCGGCCATGATCTCAAGGCTGAAAAACGAAAAGCCCAAGCCTATCCTGCCCAAAGATGATACCGTTGTCTGTTCCTATGGGAAAACCGTGGTATTTGGAAAACTGCCCGTCCTTATCGGCGAACGGATCAATCCCACCGGCAAGCCCCGCTTAAAGCAGGCGCTGAAGGATGGGGACATGGCCTATCTCCAGCAGGAGGCCGTTTTGCAGCAGGAGAGCGGCGCCCATATGCTGGATGTGAACGTGGGCCTGCCCGGGATCGATGAACCCCGTGTGCTTGCGCAGGCAGTAGAAAGTTTGCAGGCCGTTACCGACCTTCCGCTGCAGATCGATACCGCCGATCCCGCGGCTTTGGAACAGGCGTTGCGCGTTTACAACGGCAAGGCGCTGGTCAATTCCGTCACCGGCAAGGCAGCTTCCATGGCAGCTGTCTTTCCGCTGGTCAAAAAATACGGCGGCGCCGTGGTGGCGCTGCCGCTCGATGAATCGGGCATTCCCTTAACGGCAGAGGGGCGTATAGCAATTGCCCGAAAAATATTGGACGAAGCGCTGCGATACGGCATCCCGAAAAAGGACATTCTTCTGGACGGGCTGACCATGACCGTCAGCACCGACAGGAATGCCGCTTTGTCCACTGTTGAAACCATACGCCGGGCCAAGCAGGAGCTGAGCTTGAATACGATTCTGGGCGTATCCAACGTGTCCTTCGGCCTGCCCCGGCGGGAAAAGCTGAACGC
>JAEZJP010000309.1 GCA_023415715.1 Bacillota bacterium | reverse complement strand
CCGTGTTTTTATCCGTATAGCAAAGCTCTTCTACCACTTGCCCTTCCAACAGATGCTTCTTTACGATGGTTTTGGCATCCTGGGGCTTTAAATTGCAGTAAAAAATCCCGTCCGGCTCCACGATCATCGTGGGTCCCACGGCGCAGGTGCCCATACACCCGGTAGGCTTCATAAGTGTGGTTTCGGCAATGCCGGCCTCCTTGAGAGCCGTTTCAAGGGCCTCCCTGAAGGCCTTGGCGCCGGATGAAATACAGCCCGCGCCCCAGCAGACCAGCAAACGGTACTTGTATTGCTTTTCCGTCATTTCGAATTGGGACTTGATATTTTCAAGATCCTGCTTGGATGAAATACGCTTTTCCTCCACGCCGCTCATATCTGCCGCCCTCCTTTACGCAAACTGATCCAGGATTTCCCGGAGCTTGTTGGCATTGACACGCTTGAATACCTTCCCGCTGATGCTGATGGCAGGCGCCAGCCCGCACGCGCCGATGCAACGCATAACCTGCAGGGAGAACTTCCCGTCCTTGGTGGTCTCCCCGACTTTCACATTTAAAAGCTCCTGCAGCTTTTCCAGTATCTTTTTGCCGCCCCGCACGTAGCAGGCGGTACCCAGGCAAATTTGAATCGTATACTTGCCTTTGGGCTGAGTGGAAAAGAAGGAATAAAAGGTTATTACGCCGCTCACCTTGGACAAAGGCAAATTCATTTCCCCTGCGATATACTGCTGTACCTTCAAAGGCAGATAGCCAAAGATGGCCTGCGCCATATGCAGGATCTGGATCAAGTTATTCTCGTCTGAATGAAAATCCCGAATAACCTGCGAAAGCAGCCGGTATTGCTCCTCCTCAGACATTTCACAGCACGTTTTTTCCGCTTCGAGCATCTTGTTCGCCCCTCCATCATCTTCTACTTTTATAATTTCCCGAACGACTCCGAGCTAGCGCCCCTCCTTTTGTTAAGTTAAAAACTTATCAAATAAAATGCAAAAAAATACCAAGCTGTTAAAAAGCAAGGCCCTTTCCCTTCTGTGCCGACAATAACCCCAATTCTCTTTATTTGGTCGGTCAGTTTGTTGTTGTTTGTTTCATAATAGCGCTTGCTGTCATCTTGAAATAACTTCTGATTGTCTATAAACACATAAGCATAAGGGAAGTAATTTACCATTACAGTATATGCCGGTCGTTTGCAGTATGTCAGCGAATTTGATGAAATTTTATCAATCGTGCTTGTATGTCATTATACACCTATCAGGTGTCGAATTCAACAGGAAAATGCATCAATCCGGGGCAAAGTATTTGAATCCCAACTATTCCCACCTCTCAATTCCGATGATTGCCAAGCCGGAAACGGAATAGTGCCGGACAGTTATATTTTTAAATATTTATTTAAATAAATATTGACAAATATCTATTTATTATTTATAATATCTAATAGATTCACGCTCATCTATGTTTCTATATAAAACAAAGATGTGCGTCAATGTTTTGCGAGGTGTAGGGTATGAAAGATTTTGCTTCTGAGCTGGAACTGCTCAAAGCCCTCAGCGAGCCCACAAGGCTAACAATCATCAACATGCTGTCCTTAAGCGAGATGTGTGCCCGCAACCTTCTGAAAGGCCTGTCCATTACGCAGCCGACGCTGTCCCACCACATGAAGGTCCTCATGGACTGCGGGCTGGTATCCGGCCGAAAAAAAGCAACATGGATGTACTATACAATCAACATAAAACGGGCAGAGCAATTCCAACGGTTCTTTGAAACCTTGACCCATCCTCAGGGAGGATTGCATTTGCAACCCGTACCGAGGCAATAACTGCCAGTAAAATCAAGATCAAAGTGCAAAAATAAAATTGAATGTAGGAGGGTATTATCATGAAGGTTGTAGTTATCGGAGAGACCGCAGCGGGTACTTCCGCTGCAGCCAAGGCAGTAAGGAACGATGAGGGCACACAGATCACCATCTATGAGACGGATGAACATTTTTCCTCTTCGGGCAGCGGCCTGCCCTATTACATTGGCGGCGAGGCGGAGGATATCGGTGAGTTGATCCCCAAGGTCACCGCCTTTTTCAAAAGCAAGTACAAAAGCACCCAGCCTCACAGGCATGTATAGCCAGTACAAGATTCAAAAGGGAAATGCGAAAAATGATAAAAAACTGCCCGGTCCAAAGACCGGGCAGTTTCCTTTTTACGCAGTGGCACAGCCGATAAAGAGGAATGTGAAAAGCAGGCACATATGCTTTTTCATTGATCTTTTCCCATTTCCAAAAAGGAGTGCCATATATACCCTGTTTTCCCGCCCCATAATACGCGAACCCAGCCCTGGTCCTCCCCGCAGTTCTCCGCCAGTACCTGCACGGTTTCCCCTTCACTGATTATGCCGATGGACGGCGCGCTTTTCGTATCAAGCTTGCGCAAATTCACCCAATCCACATTGGTGACAACAGCCGTTTGCGGCGCTTCTTCCAATGCATTCCAATACACCACGCGCTCAAGAACGGCGTGCCGTTCGTTATATACAATATTTCCGCTATACCAGTCAAGGCTGTAATGGTCATCCCACAAAACCATTTCCGATCCGTCTTCTTTGAGCAGCTTTGCCGATTCGTATACATCCTCCGATGAATCGCGGGTGTACACCTGGCCCATGGCCTTTTTCACCAATCCCCCATTTTCCCAGTGGTACCTTACGATGTCGTGGCAGAGGGCGCTTTCATGGATGTATACCCAAATATCCTTCCGCTTAGGCTGAAGGGTGTAGTTGCATAGTTCCAGGTCCTGATTCACCTGGGCAAAGCATCCCTGCTCCGGCTGCCACAATGCAAACATGCTGAAACGGTTGGCCGCACCCATGCCCACGGTCAGATCCAAATCCAGATAGCCGTCAAAATTCAAGTCCGCCAGCATAGCGGGGCTTAAGCTGTTAGGCGCCTCCCTGGACCTGTAAGTAAGCGTCTGCGCAAAGCCTGTATCTGGGATAGTTATGTCCGCCTGATTTACCAGCAATTCCAGGCCATCCTTGGTGTCCCGGCCGGTATTCGTAAGCACGATGACCGCTTCCGGCATATCGCTGCGAAGTTTGCCCGTGATCGTAACCTGCCCGGGACTGGGCTTATCCATCTGAATTTCATAGGGCAATTCATTATTAGCCGTCTGATCAATTGCGTTCCCATCTTCCGCCAGCGCAATTATGGGCAGAAGCAGCAAGAGAAGAAAAGAAAGATACCGATACGCTTTCACCGGCTTGCCCTCCATACATTATCATTGCTTCTATGGAACTAACGGTATGTTTTGTAAATTACATCCAGACATTGAAAATATTTGATTCGTTTCGGAATACCGTTATACAAAAAATAAAGGCTGCCGTGCCCTTGGGCGCAACAGCCATGATCTTATCCAATTGCTTCAAAACACAAAATATTCTTTGAAGCCAAGGGACGTATTTGTAGGAAATAAATCATGTCACAATTTGTATAGTCCAGGTTTGTTGGCAGCAAAGAGAAAGACCAGCTATAATAAGTCAAGTAACAATTAAGCGAGGTCAAGCTAAGCTCCGCCCGTATGTCATCCTGAGGGCTCAGCCCGAAGGATCTTGCCTTTTGGGGATATGATTTGCAGCAAAAGATCCTTCGGGCGGAGCCCTCAGGATGACACGCCACGGAGGGGGCGGGAGTAGGAAAGATGTTCGGATGCCGGTTTAGGCTCGACTGCCGCCATCTCACATAGGCATTTTCATCTTTCGAATTTCATAACTTCTGTAGTTGCCGAAGTACCAGCAGGATTTAATGTACCAGTTATGCGGGGGGAACTTTAAATAAATGCTCATGATCAATTCCTTACGTTTGTTGGAGCCAACTAAGCGATAGAATCAATTGCGCTTTCTATCGTATGCTTTAACAATACCATAGTTGTTATAGCGCCAATGCCGCCTGGAACGGGGGTAATTGCTTTCACATGATCGGCGGCGGTATCATATTCCACATCTCCGCACAGCATGCCATCTTTTATATTCATTCCTACATCAATAACAATCTGGCCGGGGTTTGTGTAATCTGAAGTTATCATTTGCGCTACACCGGCGCAGGCAATAAGAATATCCGCATTCTTACATTCATTTGCAAGACCAACCGTTTTTGTGTGGCACACGGTTACTGTTGCATTTTTATCCAGCAAAAGCATGGCAAGCGGCTTGCCTACAACCAGACTTCGCCCTACAACGGTTGCCTTTTTGCCCTCCACGTCAATCCCATAGTAGTCCAACAGTTCAATGACTGCCTGAGGTGTACAGGGCGGATAACCTCTTTTGTTTCCTGAAAATATATAGGCGGTATTTTCAATGCTCATGCCATCGATATCTTTTTCCGCAGCGATAATTGCTTTTATTCTTTCCTCCGAAAGATGCTTGGGTATGGGGCGAAACAGCAGTATGCCATGAACCGTCATATCGTTATTGAGGGATATAATGGTTCTTTCCAAAACATCCTGTGTAGTATCAGACGGCAATTTAATAACCTCTACAGCAGCATTGAGTGAAGCAAATTTCTTTATCATTGATTTTTCATAAGATATATCATCTTTGCGATCACCGATGCGGACAGCAGCAAGCTTCGGAACAACACCTTTTTCATGAAGATATGCAATCTGAACAGCAAACTGTTCCGATAAAGCACTTGCTACCGGCACACCCTCCAGTCTATGGGTCATTACTATTCCCTCAATTCCTTTGCGATTTGCTCGTATACAACAGTACACCTTTGTACGCCTTCGGTTAATAGCGCCTCAGCTTCGGTGTTGATTTTTTGCGCATGTTCACGTTTTTTCATAAGCTTTGTGTTAATATACACATTCATTGCCGCACCCTCCATGGCCGCACGGCAGGCAGAAGCAGCTACTCCCACATCGCTCAACGCAAGCCTTGATCCTTTTACCTGCAGCTGCTCAATAACATCAACGATGCCTGATACTTCACGCAGGATATCCATCGGAACCGAGCATGCCTCAACAAGAGCCTTTTCCAATACTTCGTCTCTGCCAGGCTCCTCTTTCGGGATACCATAGGCTTTCGAAAGTGGTTCAAATACTTCGGTGTCTTTATTGACAAGCTTCAACAGCGATTCAATGGATGCAATGGATGTTGAAAGCATGCTGACCAAGTCTTCCTGATATTGGGCATATTTTTTCTTGCCGCAAGTTAAGTTTGCCACCATTGCGCAAAGGGAAACCCCAATTGCTCCAAGCAGCGCGCTGGCGCTTCCGCCTCCAGGAGTTGGAGACTTTGATGATAACTCGTAAATGAATGTTGACAGCTTCTTTTCAGTAATGCAGATATCTTTCAAAACAAGCCACCTCATTATATTTAAATTGCAAAACAAAAACAGCGCAATCGCGCCGCATTCGATCAAATATAGTATGAAATAAGACCTCTTGATGCGCTCGCATCAATTGTATAGTAATACTACCATGCAAATGGCAATCGGTCAAGTATTTCCATGCAAATTGTTCATTGAGGGAGTATTCTCTTTCTTTCATAGCTTTCAAGGAATATCGCCGGGATACAGCGCGTTTGACATCCTGCATGCTTTGCTGTAGGATCAAATACCAATGCTTAACCATATCCCTTATTTTTTGATCCATAAATAATCATCAGCTGAATGAAAGGAAAGTTAAACATGATATCACTCCAAAATATCGAAAAGACTTTCCGCGTAGCCAAGCGGCAGGCCGGGTTTGGCCGCGCCGTAAAAGCACTCTTTTCACGCAATTATGAAACGGTTCATGCCTTGAGTGATATCAGCTTCACCATAAACGATGGCGAAATGGTAGGCTACATAGGGCCCAATGGGGCAGGTAAAAGCACTACCATAAAGATTATGTGCGGCGTTCTCACGCCTGATAGTGGAAGCTGCATCATTGACGGACGCACACCGTGGTGTGAGCGCATTGCGCATGCCCGCGAAATCGGCGTTGTTTTCGGCCAGCGAAGCCAGCTTTGGTGGGATGTGCCTGTCATCGACAGCTTTGAATTGGTGCGCGATATTTACAAGGTGGATGGCAAATTGTACAGGCGCAATCTGGACGAACTATCTGCACTGCTCGATTTGGGCGAAATACTGAAAACACCCGCCCGCTCACTAAGCCTTGGCCAGCGTATGCGCTGCGAAATCGCGGCGTCGCTTTTGCATAGCCCTAGAATTTTGTTTCTTGACGAACCGACGATCGGCCTTGATGCCGTGTCCAAAATAGCCGTCCGCCAATTTATCCAAAAACTGAATGAAGAGCATGGCACAACCGTCATTCTGACCACGCACGATATGCAGGACATAGAGGCGTTAACTAAGCGCATACTGCTGATCGGCAAAGGCAGGATATTGCTTGACGGCAGCCTCGCACAGCTTAAGAAACACTCTTCGGAGCACAAAACGCTTACGATTGAGTACAGCGGAAATACACCTGTTTTGATCGAGGGGATGATGCTCTGCGAAACGAAAGAAGGGCGGATTGTTGTCTCACTCGACCCATCAAAATTGCCGGTTTCGGATGCGATAGCGCATTTCGCCGCACAGACCGAATTGATTGACATATCCGTAAGCTCTATCACGGCCGAGGAAATGGTTGCTGCGCTGTATAAGGAGTACCGCATATGAGAATGTATTTGTCTGTATTCCGAATACGCTTTATAAACAACCTGCAATACCGTGCCGTATTGCTCGGTGAGGTTGTTGCCAGATTTGCTTGGGGGATCATGGAGATTTTAGCTTTCTCAGCATTTTACCGCGCCAACCCCGCCGCCTTTCCAATGGCCTTTTCACAAACCGTCTCCTACTTATGGATGCAAGAAATCTTACTCACGTTATTCGCGGTTGTTTTTCAGGACGTCGACATTTATTCATCTTTGGAAAGCGGCTCCATAGCCTATGAACTCGTCCGGCCCATGAGCCTGTATGGCCGTTGGTTTTGCCAGTCGGCCGCCAACAGAATATCGTTTACGCTGCTTAATTGCGCCCCCGCATTCCTCATTGCGCTTATTATGCCTGAGCCTTACAGAATGTCACTGCCGCCGGACGTTAAGATGTTTTTACTGTTTTTGTTGTCAACTGTGCTTGCGCTTTTTGTCGTGGTGGCGTTTGCAATGCTTATGTATATTTCCCTTTTCTATACGCTGTCGCAAAGGGGCATAAGAATTATCGTAACCGCTTTAACAAGCTTTTTATCCGGGGGTGTCATCCCGTTGCCTTTTCTCCCTGCGCCGGTTCTTTCAGTGGTTGAGTGGCTCCCGTTTGCGGCAATGCAGAATATGCCTCTTAGAATCTACAGCGGCAACATAGCCGGGGCGGATGCGCTAAACGGCATTGCCTTTCAAGTATTTTGGCTTGCGGCGCTGCTTTTTATCGGGCGGACCGCCATGCGCCGCGCACTTAAAAAAGTAATTGTACAGGGAGGTTAATATGCGGCTGTTTATCCGTTTTTTTTCTTTGCACCTAAAAAGCCAGATGCAATATAAGCTGTCTTTCTTCTTAACCACTTTGGGTCAGTTTATCACATCGTTTATGGCGTTCTTTGGCATCTATTTTATGTTTTCGCGTTTTAATACCGTGGAGAATTTTACTTATGAGCAAGCCCTTTTATGCTTTGCGGTTGTGACAATGGCCTTTTCCTTAGGGGAGATGGCCGGAGGCGGATTTGCGGTTTTCCCGCGTATGCTTGGCAACGGCGAGTTTGACCGGGCCCTTGTAAGACCCAGAAGCACAATCTTTCAAATTTTGGTGCCCAAGATGGATTTTACACGCCTAGGTTTATTTGTACAGGCCGTGATTGTGCTAAGCTATGCTGTTTTCTTCAGCGGTGTCATATGGAGTTGGGATAAGATACTCACGCTCTGCCTGATGATACTTTGCGGAAGCGTAGTATTCTTCTGCCTGTTCCTTATCTTTGCGGCCTGTTCCTTCTTTACCGTTGAGGGCTTGCAGTTTTTTAATCTTTTCACCTATGGTGGCCGGCAGTTCGGGCGCTATCCGTTCTCCATATACGGGAAAAACGTATTGATGCTTCTCACGTTTGTGATTCCATTGGCGTTGTTTCAGTATTATCCGTTATTATATTTGTTGGATAGGGAGCAGGGTATCCTATATATGCTCATGCCTTTAATTGGATTATTCTTTTTCATACCGAGCTATGCGCTTTTCCGGTTTGGCCTCAGGCATTATAAATCCACCGGTTCGTGAAACAGGGGAGGCTTCCTTTCTCAAAAGGAAGCCTCCCCGCATCGTTCCCTAACCCTATTCCCCGTCTTCCATGGCCAGCCGCTCCAATGCCTGGTAGAGGTGGTCCAGTTCCTCAGCGCTGTAATATTGCAGTATGATCTTGCCCTTTTTGGCGCTGCCGGTAAAGGTGGTGCGCACGCCCAGCACTTCCCGCATGCGTCCTTCCAGCTCTGTAAGCTCGACAGGCAGCGGCTTGGGCACGGGCTTTGGTTTGGGCGCTTCCGCAGGCTTGGCGGCAAGCTGTTCCAGCTGGCGCACGCTCAAACCGTTAGAAACAGTCTGCCTGGCCAGGTCGATCTGGCGGCCGGCGTCATCCAGTCCGGCCAGCACCCTGGCGTGGCCGGCGGACAGCGTGCCTTTGCGCACCATGTCGGTGACTTCCTGGGGCAGGTTCAAAAGGCGCAGGATATTGGCGATGGCCGGCCGGCTCTTGCCCAGGCGCTTGGCGGCGGCATCCTGGGTATAGCCGCACTGCTGCATGAGCGCCTTGATGGCCGCAGCCTCTTCCATGGGATTCAGGTCTTCCCGCTGCAGGTTTTCAATGAGCGCCGCCTCCATCTGCTGGCGGCGGTCCATGTCCTTTATGATGCAGGGAACAGAGGCAAGCCCCGCCTGCCGCGCGGCACGCCAGCGGCGCTCCCCAGCCACAATGCGGTAGCGGCTGCCCGTTTCCACCACCAGGATGGGCTGGAGCACGCCTGCTTCCTTGATACTCTGGGCAAGCTGGTTCAGGCTTTCCTCCGTGAAGGTACGCCTTGGCTGCCCCTCGTTCGGATCGATATCGCCAATGGATATCTCCTTTACGGTGCTGCCCAGTATTTCCTCGCCAATGGGCAAAAGCTCGTCCAGCCCGCGGCCCAAACCTGTCTTTTTCATGAAAACACTTCCTGCTATATCGTATACC
>JAEZJP010000296.1 GCA_023415715.1 Bacillota bacterium | reverse complement strand
CTGTTGCACATTTAGTACAGATAACAGTATACAGAAAGCATGAATGCTTGTAAACGGTACATTCTGGCGTTGATTTTCCAGTGTGTATTTCAATTGGAACGGGCAGGATATGCACAGGCATCAGCATGTGAAAGGCGGCTTGTTCGGTGAAAGCGGAAGAAAAGAAAAAAATGCGTCCCGGCAAGAAAAAAAACGCTGACGTAAAAGCAGCGTCCCCTTTGCCGGAGGATATCAGTCATCCGGAGGAAGAAAATTCGCCTGCACCAGAAAAGAAAGAATTGGCAGCAAGCGAAGCAAATACAGCAGCGGAAACAAAAAAGCCATTCAAAAAGGAAAGGCGCCATGATAAGGGCGGCAAAAAAAAGCGCCACATATTCCGATACATTTTACTTTCCCTCGCAACGCTGTTAGTAGGCACTCTTGTCTTTGCCTACTTTTACCTTGATGTGCCGCACTGGCAAAAACTGGACGTAAGCAAGATCACCTCCGTCGCTCAGACAGGCAGCATCTATGATGCCGGCGGTAATTTCATTACCGCCATTCAGGGGAAGGAAAACCGAACCGTCATACCCCTTTCCGATGTGCCGATGCATGTGCGGCAGGCTTTTCTGGCTGCGGAAGATCTACGGTTTTACAGCCACTTCGGTGTGGACCCGGTACGTTTTTTCGGCGCATTGGTAGCTAACATAAAATCCGGAAGCTTTTCAGAGGGGTTCAGCACCATCACCCAGCAATTGATCAAACTCAGCCACCTGAGTGCAAAGAAGACGATTGCCCGCAAAGCGGAGGAAGTCTACCTGGCGCTGCAGCTGGAGAGCCGGTTCACCAAGGATCAGATATTTGAAATGTACCTGAACTTTGTTTATTTCGGCAACGGCGCGTATGGCCTGCAAGCCGCAAGCCAGACGTATTTCAGCAAGGATGTAAAAGACCTGACCGTGGCCCAGGCTGCCAGCCTGGCTGCCATATTGAATGCCACCACCACCTACAACCCCACCTTGAACCCGGAAAACAACAAGAACAGGCAGCGCTACATTCTCAATACCATGCTGGAAAACGGGATGATCGACACGACGGCCCATGATGCGGCGGTTGCCGAAGACATTCAATTGACGGAAAGCAAGCCCATCGTCACGGCATACGGCTGGTTCGTGGACGCGGTATTGAGCGAGGCAGAGGATTTGCTGGGCGTATCGGCGGAAACGCTTCTTGGCGGCGGCTACCGCATCGATGCAACCCTGGATCCAAGAATGCAGGATATTGCCGACGCACAGTACAAGACTGATGTATTTCCTGCCAACGCCTCAGACGGAACCAAGGCACAAAGCGCCATGGCCTGCCTGGATGTAAAGACGGGAGCGGTACGGGCCGTTGTGGGCGGGCGGGAATACACCGTGCTTCGGGGCTTTAACCGCGCCACACAGCTGAAGCGTCAGCCGGGTTCGGCGATAAAGCCGCTGGCTGTGTATGCCCCCGCGCTGGAGTATTACGGCTATACCACCGCCAGCGTTTTGAAGGATGAGCCCACCGACTTTGGCGGCTACAAACCCCGCAACAGCGGCGACGCGTACTACGGCAACGTTACAATCCGTACGGCGCTGCAAGACAGTTTGAACGTATCCACCGTTTCGCTTTTACAGCAGATCGGCGTGGAGGCGGCCCGCAATTATCTGACCAAGACGGGCATCCCCCTGGATAGGCGGGATTCCAACCTATCCCTTGCTTTGGGTTCTCTTACCTATGGCGTTTCCCCTGTGCAGCTGGCCGCGGCATATGCTCCCTTTGCCAATCAAGGTTATTACAACGCGCCATACTTTATTGAAAAGATCACCGATAACCAGGGTAAGGTGCTGTACCAACACCAGTTAAGTCCCCAAAGGGTGCTGTCGGTGCAAAACGCATACCTGATGACAAGTCTCCTGCAGTCTGTCACCTCTGTTGGTACAGGTGCCAAGCTTTCCGGTGCGGGTACACCGGTGGCCGGCAAGACGGGCACTGTGAATATACCGGAAGGCGGCACCAGGGATATCTGGATGGCGGCTTACAATACCGAGATTACCACCGCCGTATGGATGGGATTTGACAACACGGACAGCAAGCACCGCATTTCAGGAACAATCTCCGGCGGCGACAATACAGCCGCTTTGAGCCGCAACTTTTACAAAGCGGTCTACCAGGGCCGTTCAAAACCACAATTTGAAAAGCCGGGCGGTATCGTCTCACTGGAGATGGATAAAAAATCTGTGGAGTGGCGTGGCGAAGCCCTGCTGGCGGTGGACATAACCCCCAAGGCCTACCGCTTTACGGAGGTATTCACCGCCTCCAACCATCCCACCAAAAGGAGTGATATCTGGAACCCGCCGCGGACTCCCAACAGTTTCTACATCACTCACAACGAAAGCGGCAACCCGCTCCTTGTTATCCAGCCGGCGGATTATGCAGTCTACCGGATCCAGCGGGATGCCGTGGGAGAATCTTTTGTGCTGACGGAATTGTGGGGTTCCGCCGGGGAAACGCTGTACTATGCCGACACCAGGGCGGTGCCCGGCGTGACATACACCTACCGGGTGATCCCCGTACATGCGGAGCTTTTGCTTAACGGCATCGTACTGGAGGGCGTACAGAGCGTACAGGTGGCCCAGGCAACAGCGCCGCCCTCCGGCAGTATTTTGAACGATATGTTTGGCTTTCTGTTCGGTTCCGAGCCACAAAACGAAACACCCGGCAGTACGGCGCCGCCAGATGTTACGGAAAACACAAGTTCAATTTTCTGGAAATAGAAATACGAATAAACGAGGGGAAACTGCGGTTTCCCCTCGTTGCTCTCCTTAAGGTTTCGGAACCTTATAATCCTTGATCCATTGCTTTCCGCTCATTTTTCTCAATCTGCTCATTCAGCAAATTGATGTTGCCGCAGCCCATTGTGATCACCAGGTCGCCGGGCTGCCAGTGGGAGCGCAGATAGGCCTCCGTATCGTTGAAGGTAGGCGTCAGGTGTGCGTCAATCCCGTGATCCCGCATGCCCTTGACCACCATGGAGGAATGGATGTCGCCGGGGTCCTTTTCCCTGGCGGCGTAGATATCCGTTACAAGCGTGATATCGGCCTCGCTGGTGCAGGTAAGGTAATCGTTGAACAGGCGCTTGACCCGGCTGTAGGTATGGGGCTGCATCACCGCCCATAGGCGGTTATGCGGCTGAAGCTTGGCGACGGACAATGCATAGCGCATTTCCGCCGGATTATGGCCGTAATCATGATAGAGCTTTACACCCCGTACTATGCCTGTCAGTTCAAAACGACGGCGAACGCCGGAAAACCGGCTCAGGGAAGCCGCGGCCTGTTCCATGTCCGCATCCAGCCGATAGGCACATGCCAGAGCCACCAGGCCATGCAGTACGTTATATTCTCCCGGAACTGCCATTTCCACATGGCATAGCTTTTTCCCTTTGTACAGAAGATCAAAGTCACCCCGGCCCTGGGTGTCATAGTTTAAACCCGCCGGCTGCCAATCATTCTTTGCACCAAAGCCAAATGTTTGTGTTTCCCTGGGGAGGCTTTCGAAGAGTTTCATGACCCTAAAATCGTCGCCCCAACCGATGGCCAGGCCGTTTTTCGGCAGCAGAGCCAGGTATTTTCCAAAGGCGTCCTGAATGTCGTCTATATCCCGATAATAATCCAGGTGGTCTTCCTCAATGTTCAGCACTACCGCGATGGTGGGGCGCATATGCAAAAAGCTTCCGCTGAATTCGCAGGCCTCCGCGATGAAAGCGTCTCCCTCGCCGATGCGTGTGCTGCCACCTACCGCGTCCAGCCGCCCGCCGATGTGAATGGTGGGGTCAAGACCGCCTTCCATCAATATCTGCGAAAGCATGGCAGTGGTGGTAGTCTTGCCATGGGTGCCGCTGATGCCGACTGCCACAGGATAGCCCTCCATCAGTTGGCCCAATAGCACCGCCCGCTCCATGTTTGGTATCATCAGCCGCTTGATCTCCATCCGCTCCGGATTGTCCGGCAGGATAGCGGCGGAATACACAACCACATCGGCTCCGTGTACGTTTTCCTCACGGTGGCCCACGACGACAGGAATGCCCATCGCCTCCAGTTTTTCAACGGTGTGGCTGCGCACGTTATCCGAGCCGGAGACTTTGTACCCTTTCTCCAAAAGCATCTGGGCCAGCCCCGACATGCTGGAGCCGCCGATGCCTATCATGTGCACCCGCTTGCCTTGATAATCCCGGATATGGGGCGTCTGCATACAGTCACCTGCTCCTTTTTGCGGTGGTAGAACCGCTTTGCTATTATACGCCGAATTCCTGGGAATAATCAACACTTATCCCACCAAGCGATCGCTAACCGATAGCCTAGTGGAAATTCGATCTTTTCTTCTGCAGTCTAGTACACCGGATTACGATAAGTTGACATTTACGAACATACGTTCTATAATATTCAAATAGGGAGGGGACGAAATGGAAACGGTACAGGCCAAACAACTGCTGACACCCCTTCAAGCATCGGATCATTTTTATCACAGCGATTACAACCTGAATCTGTACCGGGGTTGCAGCCACGGCTGCATCTATTGTGATTCCCGCTCGGTTTGTTATCAATTGGACCGGTTCGATCAGGTCAGGGTGAAAGAGGACGCCTTGTCCATGCTGCGGGAGGAACTTCGCCGCAAACGCAAGCCGGGGCTTGTATCCACTGGGGCCATGAGCGATCCCTACAACCCTTTTGAAAAAGAAATGGAGGTCACCCGCGGGGCCTTTTTGCTTTTAAAGCAGTACGGCTTTGGCGCAGGCTTTACCACCAAATCCTCATTGGCCGCAAGAGATGCCGACGTGCTTTGTGACATTGCGCGAACAGCGCCGGTCAGGGCCTGCTTCTCCATTACCTGCGCGGAGGATGCATTAAGCCTTGCGCTGGAGCCGAATGCCTCCCCCACCTCCAAACGCTTCGAGGCGCTGGAAAAGTTGTCTGGGGCGGGAGTTTTTGCCGGAGTCTGGCTCAACCCCGTTCTACCCTTTTTGACGGATACGGAGGAAAACATACTTTCCATCGTCCGGCAAACCAAAAAGCGCGGCGGCAGGTTCATTGTTTGCCATTTTGGCATGACACTGCGCACCGGCAACCGGGAATATTTTTTTAAGGCACTGGACAAAGATTTTCCAGGTGTGAAAGCAAAGTATGCCAAGGCTTACGGGCTGGATTATGAATGCTTCAGCTTGCGGGCTAAAGAGCTTGAAAAAGTTTTCATTAACGAATGCTGCCGTTTGAATCTTGATTACCGCTTTCCCGATATCAACAAGGCCATGTTTGCAAAACAGTCCAGGCAGCTGAGCATGTTCGGAATATAAAAAACCCCGGCGGGGAAAAAATCCGCCGGGATTTCCTGATAATGACGATTGTTACGGTTAGTTGGCAGGCCCCTGGACGGGATCAGCCTTGTGGGCCGGGTGCAGGCGTTGATGTAGGCACGGGTGTAGGTGTCGCAAGCACGTCGGCATAAATGTCGTTCTGCGTCGTTTTACCGGCAATGCCGTCAGCCTTCAGGCCGTGATCCTTTTGATATGCCTTCACCGCATTGATCGTGCCGCCATAATAGCCACCGGTCACGGTGCCTTTGTAATAGCCCAGTTCCGTAAGCTTCATCTGCAGCCAGTACACATCCTCGCCTTTGACGCCCTTTTTCAAGGTTCTAAAAGGCATGGGCGGTTCTTCGCTTCCATTGTACACCGGAGGCGCAGTAGGCGCAGGGGTCGCTTTGGGCAGCATCCTGCTCTTGTCCAGGGGAGCCGGCTTCAGCGATTGGGTCAGTTCCGGGTCGGAGGGCAGCTTGTTCGTGATGGTAACCACGACGCCCTTGCCAAGGTTTTCGTAGACCCA
>JAEZJP010000270.1 GCA_023415715.1 Bacillota bacterium | reverse complement strand
GCATCAGTCCCGATACCCGCGTCAAGGATCTCTCCGAACAGGAAGTGTCCAAGCTGCGCGAATATATCGAGCATAACGTAAAGACGGAAGGCGATCTTCGGCGCGAAGTGTCTTTGAACATCAAGCGTCTGGTAGAGATCGGCAGCTATCGTGGCGTCCGCCATCGCCGCGGCCTTCCCGTACGCGGCCAGAACACCAAGCAGAATGCCCGCACCCGCAAGGGCCCCAAGAAGACTGTGGGCGGCAAGAAAAAGGCTGCGACCAAGTAATGCTTACAGCGCAAATCATATCGATTGCCCCTTGGGGCACGGAGGGATGAATCCATGGCACCTAAGCAAAAGGTTAAGAAGGTAACGCGCAAACGCCGTGAGCGCAAACTGGTGGAGCGCGGCGCCGCCCATATCCGCTCCTCCTTCAACAACACCATTGTCACCATCACCGATCCCAACGGCAACGCCCTCTCCTGGGCCTCTTCCGGCGGGCTGGGTTTCCGCGGCAGCAAAAAGTCCACGCCCTTTGCCGCTCAGATGGCTGCCGAAACGGCTGCCAAAGCGGCGATGGAATTTGGTCTCAAAACTGTTGAAGTATTCGTCAAGGGCCCCGGCTCCGGACGTGAGGCCGCCATCCGTTCCCTTCAGGCTGCCGGCCTGGAAGTGAACATGATCAAGGACGTAACGCCCATTCCCCACAACGGCTGCCGTCCGCCCAAACGCAGAAGGGTATAAGGAGGAGGTAAGGACCTATGGCGAGAAATATGCAACCCATAGCAAAGCGCTGCAGGGCACTTGATCTCTCCCCTGCCGCGATGGGCTATTCCAACAAAAAGTCCACAAGGAACCCCGGCAAAGACAAGCGCCGCAAGGTCAGCGAGTATGCGACGCAGCTGAAAGAAAAGCAAAAGGTGCGCTTCGTGTACGGCGTGCTGGAGCGTCAGTTCCGCAACTATTATGAGAAGGCCGTGAACATGAAGGGCGTCACCGGCGAAAACCTGCTCCAGCTTCTGGAGCGCCGCCTGGACAATGTGGTGTTCCGCCTTGGCATGGGCAACACCCGCCGTCATGCCCGCCAGCTTGTGACCCATGGCCACATGCTCGTAAACGGTCAGCGCGTGGACATCCCCTCTTATCTGGTGAGTGTGAACGACGTGATCACCATCAAGGAAAAGAGCAGGGGTTCCGAGCACTTCAAGGCCCTTAGGGAAGGCAGTAAGACCATCGTTCCCAAGTGGCTTTCCTTCAACGCTGCCGAGCTTACCGGCACTGTTATCGCCCTCCCCACCCGCGAGGATATTGACCTGCCGCTGCAGGAGAACATGATCGTCGAGTTCTACTCTCGTTAAGCGCAGGAGATTACCTCGACCGACGGTTCCATCAAGGAGGGTATACAATGATTGAAAAATTCGAACCGGCGCGCATCGAATGCCTGGAAATGGGTGACAACAACCGCTACGGCAAGTTTGTTGTAGAGCCTTTGGAGCGCGGCTTTGGCCAAACCCTGGGCAATGCGCTTCGCCGTGTGCTCCTTTCCTCCCTCCCCGGCGTGGCGGTTTCTTCTGTGCACATCGACGGTGTACAGCACGAATTTTCCACCGTGCCCGGCGTAAAAGAGGACGTCACGGAGCTGATTTTAAACTTCAAGGAACTGGTGGCCAAGCTGTACAGCGATCAGCCCAAGCAGGTCTTTATCGACATGCATGGCCCCTGTGAGGTGACGGCGGAGGATATCAGGGTGGATGACGAAGTGGAAATCGTCAATCCGGAACTGCACATCGCCACCCTCAACGAAGGCGCACATCTGCAGATTCAGATCGTGCTGGACAAAGGCCGCGGTTATGTGTCCGCCGACAAGAACAAGGTCAACAATATGCCCATCGGCGTTATCCCCGTGGATTCCATATTCACCCCCATCAAAAAGGTGAATTACACCGTGGAGGATACCCGCGTAGGCCAGATTACCGACTACGACAGGCTGACCTTGGAAATATGGACAAACGGCAGTGTGATGCCGGACGAAGCCATCAGCATGGCTGCCAAGATTTTAAGCGAGCACCTTTCCTTGTTTGTAGGCCTTACGGACCATGTGATGCCTGTAAACTTCAACCTGCCCGAGGACGACAAAAAGGAAAAAGTGCTGGAAATGACCATCGAGGAGCTGGACCTGTCCGTCCGCGCCTACAACTGCCTGAAGCGCGCCGGCATCAATAGCGTGGCCGAACTGGTGCAGCGCAACCAGGAAGACATGATGAAGGTTCGAAACTTAGGCAGAAAGAGCCTGGAAGAAGTGGAACAGAAGCTGGCTGCTCTTGGCCTGGGTCTGCGGCCCAGCGAAGATTGATTACGCCCATTCCGTAAAGGAGGAAACACCCCATGGCAACGCAACGTAAACTGGGCCGCACTGCCGAACAGCGCAAAGCGCTGCTTCGCAACCAGGTGACCAACCTCATCTGGAACGGCCGTATTGAAACGACACTGGCTAGGGCCAAGGAAGTGCGCAGTGCCGCCGAAAGGCTTATCACCCTGGCTATCCGTGAGTGCGAGAACAATGTGGAAGCCACCAAGGAATTCCACAACGAAAAGGGCCAGCTTGTCACTGTCACCGTGCAGAACGACATGCCTTCCAAGCTGCATGCCCGCCGCCTGATCATGGCTTACCTGTATGATCTGAAAGAGCAGAAGAAGGACGACGAAAGCAAGGCCGACTTCAAAGAGCGCACCAAGGACAACAAGCACCCCGTGGTGGAAAAGCTCTTTAGGGAAATCGCTCCCAAGATCAAGGCCCGCAACGTGGAAAAGGGCTGTGCCGGCGGCTATACCCGTATCTACCGCCTTGGACCCCGCCGCGGCGATGCTGCCGAAATGGTGATCCTGGAGATCATGTGATGCCGCTTCCGGCTCCATCCTGCCAATATCCGCGGGTCTTTTCCCAGCCCGCGTTGCCTCGTCCGCTCCACGTAGCGCTGCTACGCGTCGCTACCTCGGCTTAGCGGGCAGGGAAAATCCCTCGCGGATCTTCGGCAGTCTGGAACCATCATTGGCATCTTAACGAAGAATGTCTACAAAAAACTAAGCTTGCAATGGAAAATTGTTAGCTTAGTTTTTCTTTTAATGCAATTCAAACTTGGCTAAGAATGGACTTTTTATTCAAACCTGCGTAACTGCTTACCCTGTATTCAAGCTCGTTTAGGAATATTACATCTGTTGGCAATCTAAATTCTTCCCATACTTTAGAACTAATTTCTTCTCTAAGCTTTTGTAATGATTCATAATCCTGTAATTGCGAAGGATCATAAATAATTACTATGTCTATATCATTTGGTGATGGAGATTCTAGAGAAGAACCAAAGAGAAAAATTTCACTGATCATCACTTTCGTGCAAGTGATAGATAGGCTTTCCTTCACTAAATTGTAGGAATATCTCATACTCCTCAGTTGAGAGATAAGATAAGTTTTCCTCTATGATATTTATTATCTTTCTATTATTCGGCAAGAGTGTAGACAATTTTAAAGCATCCCACATGTTTTTTGCGTTAGATGTTGGATTTCTCATTGCTACTTCTGATTGGGGCCCATATTGCTTGTATATTGCATTATTACTCAGAAGTAACTTCTTTATCGCCTCAAATAGGGCATCTTTATCTTTGAAGTGTTCACCTGCAAGTTTTATGCTGATTTCTTCTTCATGGTTTTTTTCCAATTAAGAATCTCTTCTACAGAAAAGCACTGTGGTGCCTTATCGATCATTTCGTGATGGTTATTGCATAGCAAAATCAAACTGCTATATGTATTTAACAATTCTGAGGCTATCTTTTCAGAACCACGAGGGTCGTTCTCTTTGCGTGCGATAATATGCGCCATTTCGCCGATAGAAATTGTTTCCTGAGTTGATAGCGTATATGTCAGATCAATTTTACATAATGAACAACACCCAGCAGCACGCCCCCATAACAACTTAATATCTTTGTCTTCAACTGACATGCAAATACGCTCCTATAACTAAATTACTATGTTTACACGTTTGCATATAATTCATATACATTCTATCATGCTGTGCCACATATTGCCACCTTAATATTAGCATAGTAAAAAAAACCCTAGAAGACACTTATGATGCCTGCCAGGGTTTTTGATTTATCTTATGGTTCGAATTCTGTTTCCGGGCCCTCTTTTTCCATCATATCCACAAACAAATCGGTAAGCGCCGGGTCAAAGTGCTTACCCCGGCCTTGACGGATGTCCTCCAGCGCGTCTTCCTTGCTCATGGGTTCCTTGTTTTCCGCGCCGCCGCGCCTGCGCTCATAGCTTTCGGCCAGCGCGATGATCCGGGACGCCTTGGGGATTTCTTCCCCCTTCAGCCCTTTGGGATAGCCGGTCCCGTCCCAGCGCTCCTGGTGCGCAAGAACGATCTGCGCCAGGTCCAGCATGTCGTCGAAAGCGTTGAGAATCCTATACCCTACTACGGGATGGCGCTTGATCTCATCCCACTCCCGGGTAGAGAGCTGATAATTGTTTTCCAGCAGCTTGCTGTCCAGTACCACCTTGCCGATGTCATGAAGGAAGCCAGCATCACGCAGCCTTTTTATTTCGTCTTCAGTCATATTCAGCTTTTTGCCAAGAGCTGCACAAAGCTGGCTTACACGGGCGGCATGTTCCTTTTCCCTGGGGCTGTTGTCATGAAGCAGCTGCACAATGGTTTGAAGCGTACCCTTCATCACTTCGCTGCGCTCCATGATTTTGTTCAGGTACATTTCTTCCTCTGCCTTATCTGTAAGGTCCAGAATGCTTTCCTCCGTATCCGTTTTGGCGGCTGCGCCCATGGATATGCTTCCCTTGACCGCCTTGATCCGTTCTTTGGAAAACTCCTCACAGACCCTGGAAACGATCTGCCGGGCTTCCGCCAAACCTGTTTTGGGCAGGAGCAGCGAGAACTCGTCTCCCCCCCAACGGGAGATGATGTCGTCGGCGCGGCATACTTTTTTCAAAACCTGCGCAAGCCTTTTCAGCAGCATGTCGCCATATGTATGGCCGAAGACGTCGTTGGCCAGCTTCAGGTTGTTTACATCGCCTATGATAATGGAGACGGGCAGGTTTCGCAGCGTATCCACCCTGCGCATCTCCTCCTCGAAAAAGCGGCGGTTGTATAAGCCGGTCAGCGAGTCATGGAAGCTCAAATATTCAATTTCCTGCTGCTGCTCCTTCCTTTCCGTCACATTCCTGAACACCAGCACCACGCCGATGATTGCGCCCGTCTCATCCTTGATGGGGGCTGCGCTGTCCTCCAGATAATACCGCTTGCCATCCCTGGAGGTCAGAATGGCATGATTCTCCATCTCCTGCACGGTTTGCGTTTTCATGGCGTCTTCAATGGGATCCTTGATGTTCATTCCTGTCTGCTCATGGGACAGGGCGAATACTTCCTTGTAGGGCATGCCCGCGGCGCTTTCCTGGGTCCATCCAATAAGCTCCTGCGCAACCGGGTTGAGCATTTCAATCCTGCCATCCTTATCCACCACCATGACGCCGTCGCCTATGGAAAGCAGCGTTTGCTGGTACCGGTTACGTTCCAGATAGAGATTATCCTGGGATTCCTTTCTGACAACGGCGTTCCAAACGCCGCTCATCAAAAGAATCATCTCATACACATCATCATCGTCATATTCCGTCATCTTGTTGGCCAAACCGATAATCGCAACGATCTTTTCATCGATAATGACCGGCACAGACATGAATTTGTGTATCGTCACATGGCCGTCCGGGTATCCCTTTTTCAGCGGGCTGGGCGCTTCAAAATCGTTGATGACGATGGGTCGGCGCTGCCTGACCACCTCACCCCATAGGCCTGTTTTATGAAGATCATAAACGGTCTGCTTATCTTCTATGGCACAGGCCTCCATAACGCCATTGGTCCAGGAATTCAGGGTTAGCTGCTGCTTCTCTTCATCATACAGATAGATATAACCAAACTGGCTCTCCGTCAGTTTCAGGGCCTCGTTAAGAACATAATCCAGCTGCGCCTGCTTGCTTTCAAAGCTGCGGGACAGCATGTCCGCCAATATTTTATGGCGGTACAGCGCCTTTTCCTGCTTCTTTTCGTTTTTCCTGGCTTCCGTGATATCTGTAATGTAGGCACCGACGCCGGTCATGCCGTTTGGCAAAGGTACGGGGAATTTCAGTGCCCTGTAGATTCTGCCGTCCCACTCCACTTCATCGGGTACAACTTCGTTCCTGCTCAGCGCTTTCAAGTCTACTTCCCTGCGCCGCCTGGCAAATTCCTCTTCCGACAGATCTGTGTCGGTGAGGCCTATCATTTCTTCTTCGCTGCGATGATAAAAGGCCGCCGTGGCTTTATTTACAAATACATATTTCAGGTTTTCATCCTTCAGGTAAATCATGCCGTCATCCGCGTCGATAAACGTTTTGTGAAGTTTCTGCGAATACTCAATTGCGTCTTTATCGCTCTTGATTTTTCGCTTGCTTCTAAAAAGGGTGATGGACAGCGCAACAAGCGCCGCTATGGCGATACCGCCAAGAATGAGGATAGAGCTCACCAGGCGGTCATGCTCTTTGGAGAGCAGTGTAGCTTCTGTGATATCATGAACGATGGTGAAAAGGAGGGTTCTTCCGTTTCTCCTCATCGGATAGGAAAAGACCTCCACGGTTTTGATCTCACCGCTGCTTACGCGGTTCTCAAAAACAAAGAAATTTTTTTGGGCGGTAGCCGCAGCCTGCAATGCTTTGTTTGTCTGTTTATCAGACACCGTATTGATCTGCGAGGCCTGCATATGCAGCAATTGCTCCCGGGGATAACCGTAAAACGTGACGGCCGCCTCGTTTGCATATACGATATTGCCCGTGATGGGCTCAATGAGCAGTATGATAGCGCCATGCTTATCCAGCATGGCATGTTCGGGGATCGTAAGCTCTTCACCGGCAGCACTGCCTGCTAAAAGTATGGCAAAGCAGAGAGCGGCAAAAAATACCCATACTCTTTTCATGAGAATCTCTCCCGTTTTCAGCATAGAACAAGCTGGCATGCATCATTAACGCATACATTGGGCGAATATTTCCACGATTGCGGGATCAAACTGTGTTCCTGAATGATTCATAATCTCTTCCAAGGCTTCCTCTTTGCTTCTCTTCTTTCGGTAAACACGCTCTTCCGTCATGGCATCATAGGCATCCGCAACGGCGAGAATACGGGACAGGAGAGGTATCTCCTCCCCCATAAGGCCTTTGGGATAACCCTTTCCATCCCATCGCTCGTGATGCGTGAGAATGTATTCCGCCACGGAGGAAAGCTCCGGCAGGGAAATGGCGATCCGGTATCCGATCTCCGGATGCTTTTTCATGATAACCCACTCTTCTTCGCTTAGCTTGCCCGGCTTGTTCAGAATCCGGTCATCAATGCCAATCTTGCCTATATCATGCAGCATGGCAAACAACTGCAGATCATCCAGGCTCTTTTGCGGAAGCGCGAGAATGCTTCCGATCATGCGGGACAGTGCTACAAGCCGCTGCGCATGCTCCTCCGTTTCCTGGCTTCTTAAGTTCATGGTGGCCATAATGGAGGTCAGCATGGCGTTGTGATAGCTCTTTTGCTCCAGGATTTTATTTTTGTGAAGATTCTCCTCCGCTTCTCTTTCTATCGAATCTATGCTGTCCTCAAGCGCGGTCTTTGTGCCGCAGCCCAGGGAAAGACTGATGTGAACCGATTGGCCCAGATTAAAAAAATTGGCACTCTCGCAGGCCTGTTTCATCTGCTGTACAATACGGTAGGATTCCTCCTGGTTCGTATGCGGAAGCAGGATTCCAAACTCATCGCCTCCGGTTCTGGCAAGTATATCGCCTTCCCGGCAGCAGCGCTGCAATATCTTGGCAACCTGGGCAATGACCCGGTCCACCTGCTCATAGCCGAAGGCATTGTTCAGCATGCGAATGCCGTTGATGTCCGCAATGACGATGGAAAGCGGAAGGTTTCCCTGGGCATCCAGCCGCCGCCTTGATTCTTCGAAGTATTTCCTGGAATAGAGCCCCGTCAGGAAATCATGGTCGTTCATGTGCTGTATTTGAGCCAGTTGGCGCTTGGATTCCGTAATGTCAATGACGATCCCTTCCAAGGCTTCCACTTCATCCTGCATGTTGTAGATGCCTTGGCCCATCTCCAGCACCCACTTGCGTTCACCTGCGGCCGTTGTAATCTCGTACTCATGCCTGAAAGGCGCCTTCATGGCCAGCACGCTTTTCCATTCTTGCCAAAGGATTTCCCTGTATTCGGGACTGATCAGGTCATTGAAGGACAGATCCCTGTTATGAAGAAGGCTTTGCGGTGTATATCCAGTCAGCGCATAGCAGCCTTCCGATACAAACAGCATCGTCCAATCCCGGTCATTGAGGCACCGGTAGGCCATGCCCGGCAGGTGGGACAGCAGCACGGATTTGCTCCGCTCGCTTTCCCGAAGTGCTTCCTGCGCCTGCTTGCGCTCCTGGATATCGTACAGAATGCATAGGTGGGTTTGTGCGTTTACATCGCTTGTGCTCAAGCGTGCCACCACGATTTGTACCCATATGCAGGAACCATCCGGCCTTATAAAGCGCTTTTCCATGGTATAGCCGCCGGTTTCGCCGGCTTTGAACTTCGCAAACAGCCCCATTTCCTCTTTGATATCATCCGCATGGGTGATATCTACCCAGCTTAAAGCAGCCAGCTCGCTTTCCGACCGGCCCAGAATTTTTTGGAACATGGCGTTTACACTGGATAGCTCATGATAATGATTGATAATGGCTATGCCGAAAGGCGCCTGCGCAAATACGGTCCGGAACAGTGTTTCGCTGTCGTCAAGCTTTCTGATAAGCTGTTCCCGCTCCCGGCCTCTTCTGTACATCCTGTAAAGAACGGCCAGCAGCAAAAACGCAAGCCCGATCAGTACAGCGGCATTTGCCACATATCTTAGCACGGAAGATAACCATTTTCCCGCATTGTAGTCCATTCCAAGAACGGCGATGACCCGGCCCGACAGAGGATCCTTTACGGGAACGAGCGCACTGACCCAGGTACCCCAGCGGTCCGTGGCCGGCTGGGTGACAAAAGCGGTTCCGTTTTCGAAAATATTAATGTCTGCCTCGGTGGCCTCAGAGTATAATTGACCGGGCGGAGAATACCCCGGGGAACCGGGCAGCTCGGAATCCGCCATGAAATAGATTTTGCCGTCTTTGAGAGTGTACAGATATGTGAAAACAACATCGGGGCTTAAGGCCTTCAGCCGTATGAGGCTGTCTTTCAGGCTAAGGTAGGCATCGTTTTGAAGATCGCTTTCACCCACATCCAGCAAACTGATCTTGTCTGTTGGCAAAAAAGCTTCTGCGGATCTTAACTGATTCAGGGCCTGGTTCCTTAGCTTAACGATCTCCAATATGCTGGTGTTCACAATATATGCGGCACCCAAGAGGAAGAGCAAAAGTATGAGGAAAACCGCAAGGCCTTGGCGAAAAGACCGGTGTACCCCGGCGGATTTCTGCGTTGGCATCATTGCGGTTCATTCCCCCCGAGGATAAGCATTAACTTCGCTTAGCTGTTCTAAAGATAGCTATTCTTATATATTCCCCATAATCATGCAATTTCCTTCCTATTCAAATGCAATTTTCCTTTTTTCGACAGCAGTCTCTTCCATTATTTTTCCGTTCCCAAAGCCCTGGGACACACGGTGCGGCAGCGGTTGCAGTTGCAAACGGAAAAGCCCCGTGCATTTAAGCCGTATGTATGCGGGCGGCAAAGATCCTGCCTGGCGGTATTGCCGTCCAACGCTTTTGTGGGACAGGCATCAAGGCATTTACGGCAGCCGGGTATGCATATGTCTTCCGCGGGAGGGTCACTCTTCATTTCAAGATCTGTGAGCAGCGCGCCCAGAGTCATTCTGTTGCCAAAGGCGCGGTTCATGAGAAGCGTGTTCTTGCCCATGCAGCCGATGCCGGCCAATACGGC
>JAEZJP010000230.1 GCA_023415715.1 Bacillota bacterium | reverse complement strand
CCCCAACACCGGGATAAAGTCGGGGATCAGGTCGATGGGCGACAAGGCATATCCCACCGTCAGGAAGGCGATCACTTTCGCCAGCCAGGGCGTTTCCTTCCTTCGAAGGGCCAGGAATACGGCGGGGATGTCGGTTTTGAGCTGCCTGGCGCGCTGTTTTAAATTCATGAATTTTCCCTTCGCGTATTCTCCACATTATGGAAAGAATTCTTCTGTTGTGGTATCATTATACAATCTTTTCAAGCATTGCGAAAGGATGTGTTTCAATTCGTGGAGACCTTCGATTATTTGAATGCGTATTACAGCAATTACAACGAGGATGGGCGCCTTCTTTCGCAGCATGGCCAGGTGGAATTCCTGACCACCATGCGCTATATACAGCGCTATCTTCAGCCCGGTATGCGGGTTCTGGAAGTAGGGGCCGGTACCGGCAGGTACACCCATTCGCTGGCCAGGCTTGGTTTTGCGGTAGACGCTGTGGAACTGATCCCCCACAATATTGAGTTATTCCAAATGAATACTGAGCCCGGCGAAAACATCACCATCCGGCAGGGAAACGCATTGGACCTAAACGCCTTCGCTAAGGAAAGCTACGATATCACCCTTGTTCTGGGGCCAATGTATCATCTTTATACCGAAGCGGATCAATTACATGCCCTTTCCGAAGCGCTTCGTGTGACAAAACAAGACGGCATTGTTTTTGTGGCGTATTGCATCAGCGACGCGTCGGTGATTGGCTATGGCTTTAAAGAGGGTTTTGCCCCGATGCTGCTGGAAAAGGGGATGATGGACCCTGAGACCTTCAAAACCTTTTCCACCCCGGCAGATTTATTTGAGCTGTACCGCAAAGAGGACATCGACGCGCTGATGGAGCACTTTCCGGTGACGCGGCTCCATTATGTGGCCACAGATTTGATGACCAATCACATGCGCGAAACGGTGGATGGTATGGATGAAAATATGTTTGCGCTGTATTTGAAGTATCATTTTGCCGTGTGCGAACGAGCAGATATGGTGGGGATGACACATCATAGCCTGGATGTGTTCAGGAAGGATTAACTAATCCGGGCTTCAATATGATGTCGTCTAGATACGATTGGAATGAAAGAGCTGCTTGGCGCGCTGCTTTAAGTTCATAAAATTTACCTGCGGTTTTCTGTAGGATAGGGCAAAATATAAGGATATGCTCATTGCACAGGAAATAGAACAGAAATGTTTGCCAAACAAAATAATTTTATGTACATTCGCAACCATCATTACTTATGGCTTCCCCTTGAGGGGAAGCTGTCACCGCAGTGACTGATGAGGTGTATTCCGACGGCTTCACAGGGGCGTTACCTCGGCCAGTTGCTAGCAACTGGCCTGTGACATGGGTAATTGTTCTCTTTCATCGTGAAAGAGAACCAGAAAGCGCCGGGGGAGTCTTGATCCTCCCCCTGGACCCCTTTCAAACGCCCAATTAGTGGCGTGCTTCGCACGCGTATATATCTGATAGCATAGTTCGAATACTCCCCAAAGGCATACTTGCTGCACTACTTGATTTCTTGCTCCAAATTGCGAAAGACATTCGCATCAAAAAAGTCCGGCAGCGTGATATCCAACCCATCACATAATTTTTTAATTGTCACGATACCGGGGTTTTGGCTTTCATCATTCAATATGCTTTTGATTGTAGATTGTGGCACCCCGGCACGATAGCTTAAGGCGTTGGGTGTTATGTTCCGTTCATTGCAAAGTTCAACGATCCTATCTGCGACTGCTTGCCTCGTATTCATAAAACACCTCCTAGTGTTTTATCACTAATCAAAGCATATAGGAGAAAAAGAAATATTGTTAGTGATATAGCACTAAGACATATTTTGTGCTATAATTAGTGATATAACACTAGTTAAATGAAGGAGTGTATTTTGGTGCCTGATTATGAGAAAATGTATTTTCAGCTTGCCGCAAAGGTATCAGAAGCAGTGAACATCCTTGTAGAAGCCCAACAACAAGGCGAAAATGAGTACGCCGAAAATGAAACTCCAACATATCTGCCCTCTGATCTTGATTTGATGGAAAGTAATAAAATTCAAAAGCGTGATTAATCAATAGACGCAATGGTCGCTTACCATTGCGTCTTTCATAAATGTCCTTATGAATCATTGAAGTTTTTCGGGAGGGGTGCGGGGAGGGAGATTTTTTAAAAAAGCTCCCTCCCCGCATGCCATCCATCAAAACCTTACTCCATGATGACCGACTTTCCCATAAGGAACTTATCAATTTCCCGGGCGGCGAGCTTGCCTTCCTGGATGGCCCAGACGACAAGGCTTTGGCCGCGGCGCATATCCCCGGCGGTAAAGACTTTATCGGTACTGGTTTGGAATGCGCCATAGGCGGCCTTGATATTGCTGCGCTCGTCGCGCTCCAGGGATAGGGTGTGGGGAAGGGTATCTTCCGGGCCTAAAAAGCCCATGGCCAGGAGGATGAGGTCAGCGGGCCAAACGCGCTCGCTGCCGGGAATCTCCTGGGGGATCATGCGGCCCTGGGCGTTTTTGACCCAGTCGATGTTTATGGTGCGCACTTCTTTTACATGGCCGGATTCATCGCCAATGAGCTCCTTGGTGTTGATGAGGTAATGCCGCGGGTCACGGCCGGCGACGTGAATGGCTTCCTCCTGGCCGTAGTCGGTTTTGAGCTTCTTGGGCCATTCGGGCCAGGGGTTATCGAATGCCATGCGGTGCTCGGGCGGCTCCGGCATGATTTCGAACTGGACAACGCTTTTGCAGCCCTGGCGCAGGGAGGTAGCCACGCAGTCGGTGCCCGTATCGCCGCCGCCAAGGATGATGACATGCTTATCTTTGGCGCTGATGAAGTTCTCGGGCTCAGCGCCATTAAGCAGCCGCTTGGTATTCGCGGTCAAGAAGTCCACGGCAAAATGCACGCCTTGCAGGTCCTTGCCAGGCACGGTGAGGCCGCGGGGCTTGGTCGCGCCGCCGCAGAGCAGCACCGCGTCAAAGTCGTTCAGCAGCTTTAGGGCGGGGATATCCTTGCCAACCTCGGTGTTCAGGAGGAAGGTAATGCCGGATTCCTTCATGAGGCTGATGCGCCTATCCACCACGGCTTTATCCAGCTTCATGTTGGGAATGCCGTAGGTTAAAAGCCCGCCGGGCCTATCCTGCCGTTCAAAGACGGTGACGTCATGGCCCACGTAATTGAGGTAGTACGCGGCGGAAAGACCGGCGGGGCCGGAGCCCACAACGGCCACCTTTTTATAGGTGGGCGCGGCATGGTGGGCCTTGACCCAGCCTTCCTTATAGGCGCGCTCGATGATCTCATATTCCAGGGCGCTGATGGTGACAGGCTCCATATGGTAGCCTTCGGTGCAGCTGCCTTCGCAGGGCGCAGGGCAGACGCGGCCCGTGAACTCCGGGAAGGGGTTGGTGCGCTGCAGGCGCAGGTAAGCTTCCCGCCACTGGCCCCGGTAGATGAGGTCGTTCCATTCCGGGATGAGGTTGTGAACCGGGCATCCCGCTGCCATGCCGGCAAGGAGGATTCCGCCATGGCAGAAAGGGATGCCGCAGTTCATGCACCGGGCTGCCTGGGTCTTGACCTCGGCCAGGTCCTGGGGAAGACGGATTTCGGAGTAATCATTTAAGCGATCCCCTGCGGGGCGCTTGGGGTAGTTGATGCGTTGGTATTCGAGAAAACCTGTTGGCTTGGCCACTATATATCACCCCGTTAAAGAGAGATTTCGCATCTGCGGATGCGACCAGGGCTTTCCGATCGCCCTGGACCTTCGGGCGGCATCTCTATGAAAAAATTAGTTTCGTGCCTGCATACACGGCCAGGGCTTTCCGGTCGCCCTTGACCTTCGTGCGGCATCTCTTTGGAGATTTGATAGAAGAGAGTTTCGTGCCTGCAGGCACGACCAGGGCTTTCCTACCCATCTAGCTCAATCGTCACACTGCTCACTGCCGTTCGCATTGCTTGTTTCGCCAGCCTCCTCCGCCTCGCTTCATCCGCCACAGGCGGCGCTTCGGCTTCGGAGCCCTGGACCTTCGGGCGGTACGACCAAGGGGCTTTTCGGTCGCCCTGGACCTTCGGAGACCTTCGGAAAAATGCTACTCCTTTGCCCCGCGCCCGAAGGCGGCCATGAGGGCTTCGTCGCCAGAGAGGCCCTGTTCGGCGGCTTCTTCGATATACTGCATCATTTGCTTGTAATCCTTGGGGATCACGCGGGTAAAGCGCTTGGCATAGGCTTCCCAGTCCTTAAGGATCCGCTTGCCCAGGGGGCTTCCGGTCAATTCCACGTGGTTTTCGATATATTCCTTCACCTTCTGCTTTTCCTTGTCGGAAGCGAAGGACTCCAGCATCACCAGAGACTTGTTGCAGCGCACCTCATCAAAGTCCAGCACATAGGCGATACCGCCTGACATACCCGCCGCGAAATTGCGGCCCGTTTTGCCCAGCACCACCACGCGGCCGCCGGTCATATACTCGCAGCCATGGTCGCCAACGCCCTCCACCACGGCGGTAATGCCGCTGTTGCGCACGCAGAACCGTTCCCCGGCCACGCCGCTCAAATAGGCTTCGCCTTCGGTGGCGCCGTAGAAGGCCACGTTGCCGATCAGGATATTCTCCTCCGGCTTGAACTTAGCCGCCTTGGGCGGATAGGCGATGATCTTGCCGCCGGAAAGGCCCTTGCCGAAATAATCGTTGGCATCGCCCTCCAGCTCCAGGGTGAGGCCCTTGGGGGCAAACGCGCCGAAGCTCTGCCCGGCGGAGCCCACGAACTGCAAACGGATGGTATCGGCCGGCAAACCGTTTTCGCCATATTTTTTTGAAATTTCGCTGCCTACCAGCGTGCCCACCACCCGGTCCACATTGCGGATGGATAGCTTTGCCCTAATCGGCGTGCCGTTTTCCAGCGCCGGTCGGCACATGCGCAGAAGCTTTTTCATGCCCAGCGATTTTTCCAGGTTGTGGTTCTGGTCCCGTTTGTGATAGCGGCCCACATCAGCGCCGGCATAGGGCTGGTACAGGATGGGCGACATATCCAGCTTGTTCGCCTTCCAGTGGCGCAGGTTTTCCTTGGCCTTGAGTTTATCGGTGCGCCCCACCAGCTCGTTGACGGTGCGTATGCCAAGGCGTGACATGATCTCACGCAGCTCGCGGGCTATAAAGCGCATGAAGTTTTCCACATATTCGGGCTTGCCGGCAAAGCACTTGCGAAGTGATTCATCCTGTGTGGCAATGCCAACGGGGCAGGTGTTCAGGTTGCACACCCGCATCATGAGGCAGCCCAGCGCGATCAGGGGCGTTGTGGCAAAGCCGAACTCCTCGGCGCCCAGCATGGCGGCAATGGCCACATCCCGGCCCGTAAGCAGCTTTCCGTCTGTCTCCAGGACCACCCTGTCCCGCAAACGGTTCAAGACAAGTGTTTGATGGGCTTCCGCCAGGCCCAGCTCCCAGGGGAGGCCGGCATGCTTGATGCTTGTCAAGGGCGACGCGCCGGTGCCACCGTCGTACCCGCTGATGAGGATCACATCCGCCTTGCCCTTGGCCACGCCGGCGGCAATGGTGCCCACGCCCACTTCCGATACCAGTTTCACATTGATGCGGGCATCACGGTTGGCATTTTTCAGGTCGTGGATCAGCTCCGCCAGATCCTCAATGGAATAGATATCATGGTGGGGCGGCGGCGATATGAGGTCCACGCCCGGGGTCGAATGGCGCGTTTTGGCAATGGCCGGGTACACCTTGCGGCCGGGAAGCTGGCCGCCCTCGCCGGGCTTGGCGCCCTGGGCCATTTTGATTTGAATCTCCTTGGCGTTGACCAGGTAGTTGCTGGTCACGCCGAAACGGCCGGAGGCCACCTGCTTGATGGCACTCTTTTTCGAATCGCCGTTTTCCATTACGTTAAAGCGCTCCGGGTCTTCGCCACCCTCGCCGGTATTGCTCTTGCCGCCCAAGCGGTTCATGGCGATGGCCAGACATTCATGGGCTTCCTTGCTGATGGAGCCGTAGGACATGGCGCCCGTCTTGAAGCGCTTTACGATCTCCTCCACCGGCTCCACTTCCTCGATGGGAATGGTTTCACCGGGGATGAACTTGAACTCCAGAAGGCTTCGCAGGGTTGCCATCTGCTCCTCATTGATCTTTCGGGAGAAGGTTTTAAACAGGCTGTAATCCCCGCTGCGGCAGGCCTTTTGCAACAGATAAATGGTCTCCGGGTTATACAGATGCTCCTCCCCGTTTTCCTTGCATTGGAAGGTGCCGCCGGATTCCATGGTATCGGTGTAAGGGGAATTGACAGCAAACGCGCTTTCGTGGCGCAGCTTGTTTTCCTGGTGGATCTCCTCTATGCCGATGCCCTCCAGCCTGGAGGGTGTATGGGTAAAGTACCGGTCGATCAGGCTTTGGGAAAGGCCCACCGCCTCAAAAATTTGCGCGCCGTGGTAGCTTTGCACGGTGGAGATGCCCATTTTGGTGAGCACCTTCAAGACGCCTTTTACCGACGCCTTGATGTAGTGCTCAATGCCTTCCTCCGCGCTGATGCCGTTCAGCAGGCCCTTGCCCGCAAGGTCGCGGATGGTATCAAAGGCCATGTAGGGGCATAAGGCGGTAACGCCGTAGCCTATAAGCGTGCAGAAATGGTGCACTTCCCGGGGTTCGCCCGATTCCAGCACGAGACCTACGTTTGTGCGAAGCTCCCTGCGTATCAGGCTGTGGTGCAGCCCGGAGCAGGCAAGCAAGGCCGGGAGGGCGGCATACTCCTGGTTTATGCCCCTGTCGGAAAGGATCAGGATGTTGGCGCCCTGGTCGATTTCACGGCTGGCCTGGCGGTTCAATTGGTGCAGAGCCTTTTCCATGGCGGTGGGGCCATCGCTTACCCGATAGAGCAGCGAAAGCACGGCGGTCTTGAACGTGCCGTTATTCAGCTGCCGGATTTGATTCAATTGATCGTTTGTGAGTATTGGATGCTTGATCAAAAGGCTGACCCTGTCCTCCTGGTCGGGCGCCAAAAGGTTGCCGGAGGAGCCCAGCAGGACGCTTGCGGAGGTGACGATCTCTTCCCGTATGCCGTCGATGGGGGGGTTGGTCACCTGGGCGAAAAGCTGCTTGAAATAGACATACAGCATCTGCGGCTTTTCGGAGAGCACAGCCAAAGGCGAATCCATGCCCATGGATCCCACCGGGTCCTCCCCCGATACCGCCATGGGCAGAAGGAACTTGTAGATGTCCTCGTACGTGTAGCCGAAAGATTTTTGCAGCTTCAAAAGGTCCGCGGGCAGCGGCGTATTCTCCGTCGCGGTTTCGGGCAGCGATTCCAGGGGGATGATATGCTTTTTGTTCCATTCGGGATAGGGGTATTCTTTTGCGACGCCGCTTTTCAATTCCTCGTCGGAGATGATGCGCTTTTGCACGGTGTCGATGAGCAGCATCCTGCCCGGCTCCAGCCGGCCCTTGTAAGCCACGTTCTCGGGCCTTAAGTCCACCACGCCGACTTCCGAGGCCAGGATCACCCGGTTATCGTTGGTCACATAGTAGCGGGAGGGGCGCAAGCCGTTCCTGTCCAGCATGCCGCCGATCACGTCGCCGTCGGAAAAGCCGATGGCCGCGGGGCCATCCCACGGCTCCATGAGAAAGCTCTGATACTCGTAAAACTCCCGCTTTTCCTTGGACATCAGCGGGTTTTTCTCCCAGGGTTCGGGGATCATCATCATGGCGGCATGGGGCAGCGACCTGCCGGTAAGGTACAAAAACTCCAGGCAGTTGTCGAACATGGAGCTGTCGCTGCCCGTTTCGTCGATCACCGGGCAAACCTTCGATATATCTTCAAAGAGAGGGGAAACAATGCTGCGCTGACGAGCCTTCATCCAGTTCACGTTGCCGCGGATGGTGTTGATCTCCCCATTGTGAACGATATACCGGTTGGGGTGGGCCCTTTCCCAACTGGGGAAGGTATTGGTGCTGAACCTAGAATGCACCATGGCCAATGCGGATGCGTAATCCAGGTCGGACAAGTCCAGATAAAAGCTGCGAAGCTGGGATGCAGTAAGCATTCCCTTGTACACGATGGTCTTGGAGGACAGGCTGGAAAAATAAAAGATGCCGCCGTTGTCCTCGCTCATTTTCGGGATCGTTTTTTCCGCCAGCTTGCGGATCAGGAACAATTTGCGTTCAAAGGGCATGCCGCAGGGAATATCGTCGCTTTTGCCGATGAACACCTGAATAAACCTGGGCAGCGCAGCCTTTGCGCTTTCTCCGATGGTGGTAAAATCGATGGGCACTTCCCGCCAGCCGAGGATCGTCTGCCCTTCCTGACGAACGATTTCTTCAAAGGCTGCCATCTGTTTCTTGCGGAAATCCTCGTACCTGTGGGCAAAGATCATGCCCACCCCGTAGTGCCCCGCCTCCGGCAATGAAATGCCCAGCGTCTGACAGTCGCGCTTAAAAAAGGCGTGCGGTATCTGCGTAAGCACGCCGGCCCCATCGCCGGTATGCTCATCTGCGCCGTGTGCGCCGCGGTGGCTTAAATTCTCCAGAACCGTGAGGGCGTCTTCCAATATATCGTGGGATTTTTCCCCGCCGATGTGGACGACGAAACCCATGCCGCAGGCGTCATGCTCCATCCTCGGATCGTACAGCCCCTGCTTGAGGGGCATACCCTGTCGGTATTCCATAATCTCACCCATCCATGCTGCTTTTTGAGGGTTGCCTATGATTCTACCACAAATCCATACCGGATGCGAGAAGGAAAATGCATTTTTTATGATCGAATCCTTCAAAAATCACAAAAAGAACAATGGAAAAGGGCCAAAAAGAAATATCTTATAATACAAGCTGCATCATTTTGTTTCGTGTGCCAAGGGGAGAGGGGGATATGGTAAACTGGTTGACATATTTTCATTACTCCTTCCGCCGCCTGCGGGCGGCACCATCCCATCTGGCTCAATCGTCGCGGTGCTGCGCTCCGCTTGCCTGCCCAGCGGTCTCAATTGTCGCGCTGCTGCGCTACCGCTTGCATCGCTCTGTTTCGACCGCTTCCTTCGCCCGGCCTATTGCCTCCACTGGAGGCAGCCGGGCTACGGAACCCGTTTCGCCAACCTCCTTCGCCTCGCTTCATCCGTCACAGGCGGCGCTTCGGCTACGGAGCCTCAAGAGGGAGGCTTTCCAAAAGGCTCCCTCTTGGAGGGGGCTGCCGACGAAGGAGGCTGGGGGAGGTTGCTTATGAAAAAGACCCGGCAGGATCAATAATCCTCCCGGGTCGCCAATTGCTTATGGTTTGAAAATGGTTTATCCGTTCAGCGCGGCCAAAGCCTTGTAATCGTCCTTCAGCGAGCGGTACAGCTTTTTATAGAGCTTGAAATACCCTTCGTAAGCCTTGCAGTTTTCCGCAATAGGCGGCAGATTATTTTCCGTTTTCACGATCTTATCGCAGGCTGATTCCACGCTCTCATACACGCCTGTGCCCACGCCGGCCAGGATGGCCGCGCCAAGGGCCGGGCCTTCGTCGGCTTGGATGGTGGATACTGTGCAGCCGTACAGGTCGGCCAGCATCTGCCGCCACAGGGGGCTGCGCCCGCCGCCGCCGCAGGCCATCATCTCTTTGATGGGCACGTGCATTTCCTTGAACACTTCCACGCATTCCGCCTGGGAATAGGCAACGCCCTCCATAACGGCGCGGATCAGGTGTTCCCGCCCATGCATGGCGGAGAGGCCGAAGAATACGCCGCGGCAATCGGGATCGGGATGCGGGGAACGCTCGCCCATCAGGTAAGGCAGATAGAGCAGCCCCTGCGCGCCGATGGGCACATTTTGCGCTTTTTCCGTCATGACCACATAGGGGTCCACACCGCGCCTCGATGCCTCCTGCACTTCCTCAAAGCAACATGTATCCCGCAGCCACCGAAGCGACAGCCCGGCAGCCTGGGTGCAGCTCATAACCGTCCACTTGCCGGGCACGGAGGCGCACAGCGTGTGCACACGGCCTTCGGGATCGATGGATACAGTATCGGACACGGCGTATACCACGCCGGAGGTGCCAAGCGTCGTAAACGCCCGGCCGGAGCGTACCACGCCGGTGCCAACCGCGGCGGCGGCATTGTCGCCCGCGCCGCCAACGACAGGCGTTCCGGGAAGAAGGCCGGTTGCCTGCGCGCCCTCCTGATGGACCTTGCCCGTCACATCAGGCGATTCATACATCTTTGCCAGCAGGCTTTCCGAAATTCCCAGCATCTCCAGCATTTCCTTGGACCAGATACGCTTTGGCACATCCATCAATTGCATTCCGGCGGCATCGGAAACTTCCGTGGCAAATTCGCCGGTGAGCTTATAGCGTATAAAGTCCTTGGGCAACAGGATATGGGCGCATTTTGCGTACACATCCGGCTGGTTTTGCTTGACCCACATGATTTTGGCCGCAGTAAAGCCCGTCATGGGCGGGTTGGCGGTGATTTCGATCACGCGCTTTCGACCTAACCGCCTTGCCATTTCATCGCACTGTTCCCCAGTGCGCTGGTCACACCAGATGATGGCGTTGCGAAGCACCTTGCCGTCCTTGTCCAGCATGGTCAGACCGTGCATCTGGCCGGAAAGGCCCACACCGGCCACATCACGTGGGTTCACATTCCCCTTTTCCAGCACCTTGCGGATGCCTTCCGCCGCCGCGCGCCACCAATCCTCCGGATCTTGCTCGGCCCAGCCGTTTTTGGGCTGGTACATGGGATACTCCACGGTATGGGCGCTTACGGGGCGGCCGTCCTCGGAAAACAGAACGGTTTTGGTACCTGAGGTGCCAAGATCAATGCCCAGAAGGTATGCCATCGGGATGCCTCCTTTATGAGTTTACGCCTCCAGCTCTTCAAACCTTCGGCACAAAACATACTTCGAAACGGCGCTGTTTAAAGCATTGGGGCAGTAGGTGTTCAATATGTTCCGTATGTAGGGGGGCAGTACCTGGTTGTACTTCACTTCCAGTATAGTCTCCCCGTGGTCAAGAGGCGGGATGGTAGGCAGGTAGGGGTCAAATATATCGAACTGCTTCATGCCTGTGCGAAGCTGCTTGTCAAAGGTGATGCGCACCTCTTCCGCCGGGTGCAGGTACGCTTCCCGCACATAGTCCACCACCACCGTGGGGCGAAGGAGATTGACCGTCATTTCCCTGAACATATCCCGCAAGAGCCCGCTTCGGGTGCGCTCCAGCCCTGTGGGATCGCCCGCTATCAATTGATCGCACAGATCCCGCGGGATTTCCACCGCGCGCTTGGAGATAAGGTTGCCGATCTTGCTTTTGCATTCCAGGAGAATACGGCTGTCGCGCATGTTATAGATGCGGATGCGGTATTTCTCACGGGACGGAACGCCGCTTATCTTGTCATACAGGGCGTTGTCAAACACACCGTCAAAGTACAGCGAACGGATGTGGTACTCATTGTTCTCGTCGCCGTTGGGATCGGGGTGCAGCGTATGACGCAGTATGTTGGACAAGACGTGATACTGCATATCGTTGATGAAGTATTTCAGTTCATGGCGAAGCGGAACAGCCACAAGTCTACCTCCACTTCTTAATCGTGCCAACTGCGCTATTTAAGTTAAATACCGCATTGTATTAAGGGTATCGCGTCTGCGGACGCGACCAGGGCTTCCCGGTCGCCCTGGACCTTCGGGTGAAGTATTTCAGTTCATGGCGAAGCGGAACAGCCAACTTATCACCTCCGGTGATTCGTTCCATGTCGGCATAGCCGGTCTTGATTTTGCCTGCACACTTCACGAATCGTAGGGGCGATTATTAATCGCCCGCCAAGAAAGGTACGCAGGCCGCAGCGTACGGGCGATTGATAATCGCCCCTACAACCCTTGAAAACGTATATCCGTATGGTGGAGGTGAGGGGAGTTGAACCCCTGTCCAACTTGTACGGATGGAATACAAAACCAGCCGGACGAAGCGCAGGCTTACGTAAAGGCACACAAAAAATTACAGCGCTCAATCAATGCGCAGCGTTTGGCGGGATCAGGCTCCCGCCTCCGTCTGGCAGGCCACCAGCGTGGCATCGTGAACGCCTTCGATATCCAGCATACGGGCCACGATCTCGTGCTTTTCGCCCAGGCGAACTTCCACCGTCATTTCAGCACCGGCGCGGGTCAGCGTTTTGGAGCGGAGGCGGTGCTGGCGCGCGGAATGCTTAAGCTCCGATTCGATGTCGTATTCGGCAGCCTCGTCATAGTGCAGCACCAGCAGATAGCTGTTGGGGTTCTGGAACTTGATGAACGTCATGGCCAGCAATATGACCGCAATGCCAATCACCGCCGCGATACCCACCAAGTACAGCTCCGCGCCGAACAGGATGCCCATGGTCAGCGACCAGAACATGAAGGCCGTATCCATGGGATCTTTGACTGCGGTACGGAAGCGCACAATGGACAGCGCACCCACCATGCCCATGGAAAGCGCGATATCGCTTTTGATAGCCATAACAACAGGGGTGGTGATCAGGGTGAGCATCACCAGCGTCATGGCAAAGGATGGGCTGTACAGCACACCCCTGAAGGTCTTGCGGTAGACCCAGGCGATGATCAGGCCGGCGATCAGGCCGATGCCCAAGGCCAGCACCACTTTCCAGGGAGTCAGTGCCTGAAACTGCTGGGAAAAATACGATGAAAGGGAAGGATTCTGCTGAACGATATCCTGAGTACTTACCGACAAAAGCTGAGCCAATCCGTGCATGCCAGCGCCTCCTGTGTTGATTCTTCTTACATTATACGGAAAAGGAAAATTCCGTCAAGAAAACGATGCAAGTTGTTTCAAATGGCATCCGGCGGCATAGGTGGCTTTTCGCCGAAATACTCAACCATGGTAGCGTCGGAAAGGCTGAAGTAATCCTGTACAAATCCATAAAGGAGTGTAGGCCTCTTTTTCATAACGTTGCGGGAACGGTCCAAACGCTGCTGCCAATAGCGCATGGCGCCTTCCGCCGTAAGGGGTGAATCCGCGTTGATCTTCTTCTCGTTCAATTCCGCCCAGCGGGCAAAGTGCAGCGGCATTTCGGGTTCGATCTTGGTTACCAGGCTATTGAACGTATCGAGCATGGTCTGCGTAGTGAATGTTTGAAAAATTTGCCCCATGCGCCGCAGGAATTTTTCCTTCATCTCATTGTTTTCCAGAAGCTTGCGGATCAAGGTGTTATTGATATTCATATCGCCAGCACCTTTGGGGTCCATATATGATTTGGGGCTATCATAAGCGGAATTGAACATGCCGTAATCCGCATCATAGAAAATCCAGTGCCATTTATTGCCTTCACCCTTGATTTTGTAGAAACGGATATTTCCGGCGTCGGAGTTGCCGAAGAACCATTCCAGGGCCATATAGTCAAAGTAGTTGTCCACATCAATACGGTCGGTGATATATTTTAGGTCCTCAGGGTTTTTACCTGGTGAGAGGTTCTTTACCTTGGCAATCATATCCTTGTATTCTTTGTTGCTGCCATACTTTATCGTACTGCTGGATTCCAGAATATCCATGTTTCCGGCCTGATCCAGGGGCAAGCCTTCATGCTGAGCCACAAAAAACCGGTCTACCCGCTCCCGCATGTTGTAATAGCCCCAGTATTGGCCGTTCAGGTATACCACCACAGGATTGACCGCCTGATGGATGACTGTTGTATCCAGCAAGTCTATGAGCATGGATTGGTAGTCGTCGTTAATGTGTGTCCATACGTAGTCGTTGCCGCCGTTACGTAAAACAATCGATTTATATTCAGTGAAAGGCCGGCTGTCAAACAAGGGTGCTTCAAAAGTAGGCTTGCCCTGGGAGGCCTTGGCCCGCAGTTTGAATGATTTTTGCGGCATATCAAGACTAAATTGCCCCTGTAAAGCAAACTCCATACCCTGAGATAATATCTGTGTGCCATCCAGCATGTAGTATTCCAAGAAGCCTGGCCGGGACTCCTTGCCCATGGTGCGGTAGACAGGGTCATTGCCGTTTGTCAGCTTGAAAGGAAAGACCGACCTGTCCAGCGTACCGCCGTCGGCCAGCATGCCATCGGTTTCGTTCCACAATTCATTCGGATCGGTAACCAGGGATATGATGGGCAGGCTGTGATACACGCTCACAAAATACGTCTGCGTGATGATTTCACTGGGCTGCAGATCCTGCCTGAAAGCCCTGGCGCGAATCGGCGTTGTTATGTTTACTGTTATGGGGTTGCCGTCATACACGGGATGCTGCTGGGTAGGTATGCTGCCGTCCAAAGTATAATGGACGGTGGTGCCTTCCGGCACATGGATGGAAACGGAAACGGATCCTTTATACAGCCCGCCCTTTATAGAGAAAGAGGGCGTTTGCGCAAAGCCCAGAAACCCCGTGCCGTTGACGGCACCCATGGTAGGCGCGTCATAATAAAAAAAGCCCTCCAGGCCGCTGGTTCTGCCGTAAGAAATATTGGTGGGAATGAGCGGCAAATTGACCTTGTCCAGCACCCGGCCGTTTGGATCGGAAAAGCACATCACTTCGCTGCCTTCCCTAAGGAGCTTGAAGTTGGTGTGGAAGCCGTCCGCCTGGCTGTTTGTGCCATCCAGGCTTACGACCTTGTATTCCCCGGGGTTTATGGAAGCGCTTGATGGAAACTGCCATTTGCGGGGACGGCCCAGGTCGTCGCTTAAACCAAAGCCTTCCATGTAAATGGTCTGGGTGGAGGAATTGTACAACTCCACCCAGTCAGTTCCGTTATCGTTGGATGCCATGATTTCCGAAATGTATACGCCGGATGTATTGGCGGCCCTCATGTTCCTATCCGCCTGGGTGGCGCTGGCGTCGTTGTTGGGCATGCCGGGGGTGGCTGTTTGGAACACCTTCCAGTTTCCGCCCTCATCCCGGCCAAGGGAAGCGTCCATAGGCAGATTGTCGATGGAGGCCCTGTCGATGAGCCGGCCGCGGCTGTCGGACAATATGACCGTTTCCCGCTCCGCGCTTAAGCGGAAGTTGGTGTGGGAGATCTTATCGGCGGCAAGAAGCCTGTCCTTCCCGCTGCAGAAGACAAGATAATAACCGTGGGCAGATATCACCGCGCCATCCGGAAAGCGCCACATCAGGGGGTCGTTTTCCTTGTCGCTCAGCGCAAGGCCCTTGAGCGGAATGTTCTGGTCGGTGGTGTTGTACAGCTCAACCCAGTCGGAAAGTTCCCCGTCCTCGTCATAGATGCCCGTGCGGGCGTCGGCCATGACCTCATTGATGCGTATGGCGCCTTCCGAAACGGAATTGGAATTGCGGTAGGCAAGGAACCCTTCCTGGGTATTTTCAAAGCCGGGGCTGTATTCCTGGGTTTGCGCCCAGGTGACGCCGTCGGATGCAAGGGCATAGGATACGTCGCTGTTCAGGATTGGCACGGTGGTCTGATGGATGACATAAGCGCTGGGATCAAACAGATAGACCGTTTCCCCGGCGGAGGACAGCTTGAACTTGGCGTGCAGCGTGCCGGCGGGTTCCGCGTTGTTTGTATCGGAAGCGAAAACAACCAGCCGGCCGCCAGGCGCAAGCGTCGAATCCGGGAAAAGGAAAACCACCCGGTCGGCCCGGTCGGACAGGCCTACGCCGCTCATATCGATGGGATGATCGGAATTGTTCCATACTTCCAGCCAGTCGTTGAACTCGCCGTTCTCATCCGGCACGGCGGAACTGTTGGCCGACATGACCTCGCTGATCACAAGCCCTTGATAAATCGCCGAAGGCGTACCCTCCGGGGCTTGTCCATCGGGAGACTGCACGGAGGTCATGGCATGGGTAAGAGGCTCCTTGGGGAGAACGGCGACCATCACAGCCAGAACAGCTAGCATCAAAAGAAGGCCTGGCAGCACGGAAGGCTTTTTCCGCCTGGGCGAGCCGTGTGTCTTGCGTTTTTGCGGCGAACGCGGTACCTGGGTTACTTGCATGGAGAAAGCGCTCCTTTCCAAGGGGGCGGTTAAGCGGGCATCATACGCCCGGCAGAAAAAAACGCATTGGGTTCGTGGGCTTAAACTTAATCATTTTGCATTATAACATACAAACCGTCATACGAAAACCGGGTGACATTGTTCTATACAAATTTTGCAAATATCAAGCGTTTTTATACATCATGCATTTCTTACGACAAATATAATTTAGCTTTGATCCTCCAAGATCCTTCGTCGCACGCTTCTCAAGATGACGGTGAGCGGGGCTTGTTTGTATTCTATGTGCCAGTGGACTGTCAACTATAGAAGTTGTGGAATGAGGGTATTTGTGAATCGCTATATTGTTGCATCCTGACGGGGGTGTGACTGCTTGGCAAATCCATTCATCTTTGCCTGAAAGCTGTAGGGGCGATTTGTAATAGCCCGCATGTTGCGATCAGGATGTGCCACTTGGCGGGCGATTACAAATCGCCCCTACAGCGTTGTTTGTTTGTTGACTTCTCTGCCGGAGCTTGTGAATTTCGTTATCCCTGCCTGTTACTAAAAGAACCTGGGCGAAGAGCGTAAAAAATGGGCTGCCGCACCGGTGTATATCCCGGTACGGCAGCCCATTGCCGGATCAAAAGCGATGAAGATATTTAATCCAGGGCATCCGCCGGCATGGACGGCTTTTCTCCGAAATATGTCACCATGTTTACGTCGGACAGGTTAAAGTAATCCTGTACCATCCCGTAAAAGAGCGTAGGACGCTTTTTGATGACGTTGCGGGAACGGTTGAGCCTGGACTTCCAGTAATTCATGGCGCCTTGTTCCGTGAGGGGAGAATCCGCATTGATGCTCTTCTCGTTAAACTCCGCCCAGCGGGCAAAGTGCAGCGGCATTTCGGGCTCGATCGTGGCGGCCAAGCCGTTGAACGTATCGAGCATGCTTTGCGTGGTGAATGTTTGAAAGACCTTGCCCAGGCGCGTTAAGAATTCATCCTTCATCTCCTTGTTTTCCAGGAGCTTGCGGATCAAGGTATTGTTTACGTTTTGATCTCCGGCGCCGTTTGGATCCATGTAGGATGCAGGGCTGTTATAGGCGGAATTGAACATGCCGTAATCCGAATCGTAAAAGATCCAGCGCCACTTGTTCCCTTCGCCCTTGAGCTTGTAGTAGCGGATGTTGCCCGCGTCGGAGTTGCCGAAGAACCATTCCAGCGCCATGTAGTCGAAGTAGTTGTCTACGTCCACGCGGTCGGTGATATATTTCAGGTCCTCGGGGTTTGTGCCGGGGGATAAGGTCTTTACCTTGGCGATAAAGTCCTTGTACTCCTGGCTGCTTCCGTAAACCACCGTGCCGCTGGCTTCCAGAATGTCCATATTGCCGGCCTGATCCAAGGGCAGACCCTCATGCTGGGCCACGAAGTACTCATCCACCCGTTCACGCATGTTGTAATGGCCCCAGTATTGGCCGTTCAAGTATACGGCAACAGGGTTGACGGCCTGATGGATGACGGTGGTATCCAGCTTGTCGATGAGCATGGACTGGTAGGCATCGTTTATGCGCGTCCATACGTTGTCGTTGCCGCTGTTGCGCAAAACAAACGACTTGTATTCGGTGAAAGGCCGGCTTTCAAACAGGGATGCTTCAAAAGTAGGTTCTCCCTGTTCGGCCTTGGCCCGGACTTTGAAGGATTTTTGAGGCATATCCAGGCTGTATTGACCCTGAAGGCCAAATTCCATACCCTGGGATAATACCTGGGTGCCGTCCAGCAGGTAATACTCTACATATCCTGGACGGGGCTCCTTGCCCAGGGTGCGGTAGACGGGGTTATTGCCGTTAGTCAGCTTGTAAGGAAAAACCGATTTATCCAGCGTGCCGCCATTGGCCAGCATGCCTGTCGATTCATTCCATAGTTCATCCGGGTCCGCAACCAGCGACACGATGGGCAGGTTGTTATAAACATTCACAAAATACGTTTGTGTAATGATTTCGCTGGGCTGCAGGTCATCACTGAAAGCCCTGGCGCGGACCGGCGTGGTTACGTTTACTGTAATGGGGTTGCCATCGTAAACGGGATCCTTCAGAGTGGGAATGCTGCCGTCCAACGTATAGTGGACGGTGGTGCCTTCCGGCACGCCCAAGGAGACGGAAACAGGCTCATAATACAGCCCGCCCTTTACGCTAAAGGAAGGCGTTTGCGCAAAGCCCAGGAACCCCTTGCCGTTGGCGCTGCCCATGGTGGGAGCATCAAAATAAAAAAAGCCTTCCAGGCTGCCGGTTCTGCCGTAAGAAACATCGGTAGGAACCAGCGGCAGATTGATTTTATCAAGCACACGGCCATTGGAATCGGAAAAGCTCATTACTTCGCCGCCGGCCCGGAGGAGCTTGAAATTGGAGTGGTAGCCATTCGCCTGGCTATTGGTACCGTCCAGACTTACGACCGTGTATTCTCCGGGGCCCAATGCTGCGCCAGTGGGAAACTGCCACTTGCGGGGGCGGCCCATGCTATCGCTCAGGCCGAAACCTTCCAGATTAACGGACTGGGTGGAGGCGTTGTAAAGCTCCACCCAGTCATTGCCGTTACCGCTGGAGGACATGACTTCCGAAATATAGACTCCGGATGTATTGGCGGCCCGCATATTCTTTTCCGCCTGGGCAGCCCCGGCGCCGTTGTTGGGCATGCCGGGGGTGGCCGTTTTATACACCTTCCAGTTGTTGCTGTCATCCCGGCCCAGGGAGGAATCCATGGGCAAGTTGTCGATGGACGCCCTGTCGATCAGCCGGCCATGGCTGTCGGAAAGGACCACGGTCTCACGTTCCGCGCTTAAGCGGAAGTTGGTATGAGAGATCTTGCCGGCGGCAAGCAGCCTGTCCTTCCCGCTGCAAAAAACAAGATAATAGCCGTGAGCGGGAATGACGGCATCCTGCGGGAAGCGCCACATCACAGGGTCATTTTCCTTGTCGCTTAGCGCAAAGCCGTTCAGGGATATATCTTTGCCGGTGGTATTGTACAGTTCCACCCAGTCACTCAGTTCGCCATCTTCATCATAGAGACCGGTCTTGGCGTCCGCCATGACTTCATTAATGCGAATGGCGCCTTCCGTTATGGTGTTTGCATTGCGGTAGGCCTGAAAGCCTTCCTCCGTGTTTTCAAAACCGGGGGTGTATTCCTGGGTTTGTGCATAGGAGCCGTCGGCCTTCAGCGCATAGGATACGTCGCTGTTCTGAATGGGCACTGTAACCTGATGAATGACGTAAGCGCTGGGGTCGAACAGATAGACCGTTTCCCCCGCGGAGGACAGCTTGAACTTGGCATGCAGCGTGCCCGCAGCGTCCGCATGATTGGTATCGGAAGCGAATACGACCAGCCGGCCGCCAGGCTGCAGCGTTGAATCAGGGAAAAGGAAAAGCACCCGGTCGCTTCGGTCGGAAAGGCCAACGCCGCTCATATCGATGGGATGATCAGTACTGTTCCATACTTCCACCCAGTCGTTGTATTCGCCATGCTCATCCGGCACGGCGGTACTGTTGGCCGACATCACCTCACTGATGTAAAGCCCCTGATAATCAGCCGAAGGCGAACCCTGAGGGGCCTGCCCATCGGGAGACTGCACGGAGGCCACGGCATGGGTCAGCGGCTCCTTGGGAAATACGATAACGATCACAGCCAGCACGCAGAGCATGATGAGCAGGTTGCGGGCCATCGAAGGCTTCTTTTGTTTAGGCCCGCCGGAAGGCATGCGCTTTTGCGGCGTGCGAGGTACATTCGTTACTTGCATTGAAAAACGCTCCTTTCATTGGGGGCGGATAAACGGGCGGCAAGCGCCCGGCAGGGGTTACGGGTTAAGTGATGAAACCTCGCATAACAAACAACCGTCGTTGTGCGGTATCACATACAGTACTTAAGACGAAAACCGGACATCATGGTTCCATGCAAATTTTGCAAAGTTCAAACGCTATTGTACATCAATACTTTTCATGAAAACGCCGGAGCTTATTGAGAAATGAAAGACAAGCACTCCTATAAACACCTTGGCGCAGGGCGTAAAACAAAGGAGGCTGCCGCGCCTGAACTAAACATTTGCGCGGCAGCCTATTGTACTCTTGTCCTGACGAAAATGATATCTATGTATTTATGGTAACTAAAACTTTTCATAAATACCTTTTTATGCGGAAAACAACAAGCATGCCTATAGCTCGGCATCCGGCGGAATGGGCGGCTTTTCGCCGAAATACTCCGTCATGGTGGCGTCGGATAGGTTGAAATAATCCTGAATGAACCCGTAGAAGGAGTTGGGGCGGATTTTGAAAATGTTGCGGGACCGGTCAAGCCTCGTCTGCCAGTAACGCATAGCGCCTTCCGCGGTGAGGGGAGAATCCACGTTGATGGTCTTTTCGTTCAGCTCTGCCCAGCGGGCAAAGTGCAGCGGCATTTCCTGCTCAATCTCTTTAGCCAGTTCGTTGAACGTGTCGGTCATAAATTGGGTAGTGAACATTTGAAAAATCTCACCCAGGCGGCTCAGGAATTTTTCCTTCATTTCATCATTTTCCAAAAGCTTGCGGATCAAAGTGTTGTCAAAATCGCCGTCCCCCGCTCCATCAGGGTCCAGATATGAGGTGGGGCTGTCGATACCGTATTTGAAAAGGCCATAGTCTGAATCATAGAAGATCCAGCGCCATTTTTGCCCCTCGCCCTTCAATTTGTAGTACCTTATGTTTCCCGGGTCCGTATTGCCGAAGAACCATTCCAGCGCCTGATAGTCGAAATAGTTGTCCACATCGATGCGGTCGGTGATGTATTTCAGGTCTTCGGGATTTTTTCCGGGAGACAATGTTTCGGCCTTTTTGATCAGAGCTCTATACTCTTTATTGCTGCCGAAAAAAATCGTACTGTTGGCTTCCAGAATATCCATATTATCGGCTTGATCCAGTGACAAACCTTCATGCTGGGCCACGAAGTAGCGGTCTACCCTCTCCCGCATGTTGTAATGACCCCAATACTGGCCGTTTAAGTATACAACCACAGGATTTGTGGCCTGATGGATGACGCTGGTTCCCAGCTTGTCCAGCAGCCGCGATTGGAAGTCATCGTTGATGCGGGTCCAAACATTATCGTTGCCGCCATTGCGCAGCACGAAAGATTTATACTCGGTAAAGGGCCTGTCGTCAAACAAAGAGGCGTTAAAATACGGCGCGCCCTCGGAGGCCTTGGCCCGCACCTTGAAGGATTTTTGAGGCATATCCAGGCTGTAACGCCCCTGCAGCCCAAATTCAACGCCTTGAGAAAGCACCTGTGTGCCGTCCTGCATGTAATATTCCACGAAGCCTGGACGCGGAATACGGCCAAACTCCCGGTAGATGGCATTTTCGAATTCCGGTCCGTCTGATTTATCAATATCCGGTCCTTCCACAAGCATGCCACTTAATTCATTCCACAGTTCGTTGGGGTCCGCCACCAAAGAAACCACAGGCAGCGTATGGTAAACATTTATGAAATACGTCTGCGTGATGACTTCGCTGGGCTGCAGGTCATTTTTAAAAGCCCTGGCCCTTAGCGGCGCGGTGATATTGATTATAATAGGATTGCCTTCGTATACTGGATGCTGCTGCGTGGGTATGCTGCCGTCCAAAGTATAGTGGACGGTAGTTCCCTCTGGTACGCTTAAGGATACGGATACTGCCCCTTTATACAGCCCGCCCTTGATAGAAAATGAGGGTGCCTTGGCAAAACCCAAAAACCCCGTGCCGTTGACGCTGCCCATGGTGGGAGCGTCGTAATAATAAAAGCCATTAAGGCCGCTTGTTCTGCCGTAGGAAATATTGGTGGGTATGAGCGGCAGATTCATTTTATCCAGCACATGGCCGTCGGGATCGGAAAAGCATATCACTTCGCCGCCGGCCCGAAGAAGCTTAAAATTGGTGTGGTAACCGTCTGCATTACTGTTCAAGCCGTCCAGATGCACGACCATGTATTCTCCGGGGCCCATGGAAGCGCCGGAGGGAAACTGCCACTTGCGGGGGCGGTTCAGGCTGTCACTCAAACCGCAGCCTTCCAGATAAAATGTATGGGTGGAGGCGTTGTACAGCTCCACCCAGTCGTTTCCCTCATCGTTTGAGGACATGACTTCCGAAATATATACTTGGGCCGTATTGGCATCACGCATGCTTTTGTCTGTCTCAGCGGCACCTGCATCGTTGTTGATCATGCCCGGGGTAGCCGTTTGAAATACCTTCCATTTCCCGCTGTCATCCCTGCCCAGGGAGGTGTCTGTGGGCATGTTGTCGATGGAAGCCCTGTCGATCAGCCTGCCACTTAAGTCGGACAGGATCACAGACTCCCGTTCCGCACTTAAGCGGAAATTTGTGTGGGAGATCTTGCCGGCGGAAAGCTGCCTGTCCTTCCCGCTGCAGAATACAAGATAATAGCCATGGGCCGGGATCAGGGCATCGTCAGGGAAGCGCCACTTCAACGGGTCGTTTTCCTTGTCGCTCAGCGCATAGCCTTTGAGCGGAATGCTCTGGCTTGTGGTGTTGTACAGCTCAAGCCAGTCGGAAAGGTCCCCGTCCTCGTCATAGATGCCCGTATGGGGGTTGGCCATGACTTCATTGATACGGATGGCGCCTTCCGATACGGCGCTTGCGTTGCGGTAATTCCGGAAGCCTTCCTCCGTGTTTTCAAAGCCGGGGCTGTATTCCCGGGTCAGATTATAGTTGCCGTCGGCGAAAACAGCATAGGAAACATCGCTGTTCATGATGGGCAAGGCAATCTTATCAATGACATAAGCGCTTGGGTCGAACAGATAGACCGTTTCCCCGGCGGCGGACAGCTTGAAATTGGCATGCAGTGTGCCGTTTATGTTTGCATTGTTGGTATTGGAAGCGAATACGACCAGCCGGCCATCTGGCTTCAGCGCAAAGTCCGGAAAAAGGAAAAGCACCCGGTCCGCACGGTCGGAAAGGCCCACGCCCTTCATATTGATGGGGTGATCGGATTTGTTCCATACCTCCAGCCAGTCATTGAACTCGCCGTTCTCGTCCGGTACGGCGGAACTGTTTGCCGACATCACCTCGCTTAACACAAGCCCCTGATAATTCACAGGGGGCGTGACCGTAAGGACTTGTCCATCAGGCGACTGTACAGTGGTCGCAGCGCGGCTAAGCGGCTCCTTGGGGAGCACGTTGATCATAACAACCAGCACGCCAACCATAAAAAGCAGGCTGGGCAGCACGGACCGCTTCATCGGCTTGGGCACACCGGTCGGCATGTGCTTTTGCGGTGAACGCGGTACCGGGTTCATTTGCATGTAAACGCTCCTTTCATGGGAGGCGGCTAAATAGCGGAAGGCGCAACAATTGACACTTGCCAACTTTTAACACTGATTATTTTGAAGTATAACATACAATGTGTCGTACGAAAACCGGAAGGCACGCCCCTATACAAATTTTGCAAGTTTAACACAATTTTACATCGTTTTTTAATCTGCTAAAGAATTATTGACAAACAATAATTTCCGTTTTATAATGGCACAGGAATTATTGATTATCAATAATTCCTCAGGGAGGAATGAAGGATGAAAAAGAAATGGTGGGCCGCCTCTTTGTTGGCAGCCGGATGTGCCGCGCTGGCACTTTTCGGTCAAAACAATAAGGGCGGCGCGGACTTGGTATACGCATTGGCGCTGCCTTTTGTATGGGCGGGGGTTGGCCTTAGGGCGCTTTCGCTTTCGGGTCTATTCGGAAACATGCTTGCCGTACTGCTGTATGTGCTTGTATCCCTTTTGCCCATGTGGCCTTTGGTGCGAAAATCCCGGCGGCTCAAGGGAAACTTTTTACGGCTGCTGCTTATTGCCGTGAGCGCGTACCTTTTCTTTCTTTTGTACTATATGGTGAACCCAACCTTGATTCAAACGCTGTTCCATGCTGCCTTTGGCATATCGGATGAAATGCTGATCACGGATCAGGCGATTCTTTGCTTGTTTTTCTATTCCATGCTGACCGCCTGCTGGATCATGAGCGTACTCCAAGATTCAGACCGGCTTACACATAAGCTGCGGCAGCTTTTTTACGTGCTGGGCGCCTCGATCATCGTATCCATTTTCTATTTAGACGTGGCAAACCTGAAAGGCGCGCTTGCCTCCCTTCCGGCCGCTTCCGGTGGGAGTGACCCCTTTAGTCTGGCCTTCGGCATGCCGGGAATGCCGGAATCCTTCCCCGCCGTTGACGGTTTGATAGCCATTTTGCGCTTTGTATCCGGCAGCGTGCCTGCCATTTTGCTGCTTACCGCTTTGCCCATGGCCGGCAAGCTTTTAAGCAGCCTGGAGCAAAGCTTTTTCAGCCAAGAAAACCAGCAGCTTGCCGCAGCCATTGCGGAAAGATGCAAACTTGCCATTCTTGTCTCGTTAAGCGGGATGCTGGTGATGGGCGCGCTTCAGCTTCTTCTTGTCAGATACTTAAGCAACGTAAATCTTTCGGGCAGCGCGCCAATTCTTGTTCTGACCGTTTCCCTGGCGATGATGCTTTTAGGCCGCTACCTGGAACGCAGTTTCGCCGTTTACAGGGAAAACCAGATGATGATATGAGGCTAAGCCATGGCAATTGTCGTTAACCTGGAAGAGCAATTGAAAAAGCATCAAATGACATCCAAACAGCTATGCGAAAAGGTGGGCATCACCGAGGCCAACATGTCCATATTGCGCAGCGGCAAAGCCAAAGGCGTACGGTTTTCCACGCTGAACCGCATCTGCTTTTATCTTCAGTGTGATGTGGGCGACATACTCCATTTTGACGGGAAGGAAGAGAACAATGAGGAAACGGATAATGCTTTGGACTAATGTCCTATTGCTGATGGCATTACTTTCCGGCTGTACGCTTGCACAGCCGGAGTTTGCAGGCAGCGCGGGCAGCGACATGTTTTGCGGCTTCTGGCTTGTGTATGACCGGCAGGAAAACGAGGACAGCCATGTGTTTGACATAAACAGCGATATAGAACAAATGCTTTTGCAGTATACGATGCCTGGGGATAAAGTCGGTGAACCTGTTAAAACCTCGAAAACCGGTTCGTCCGTAGAGGCCGGCGCATTAAGCATGAACTATAAGGATGATGGCGTGGAAGTAGAAATCAAGGGCACGCTCTATCTTGTCAACAATGAAGATCAAAGCCTGCAGGACGAGGGATACAGGCAGGTTTGGCTTAATGGCGACGTGGTGCAATCCTTCCGGGATTTCTATGTACAGCCGCCGGAGGGCGTGAGCGTGGAAGGCGCGCTGAAGCCCGGGGAAACAATCATCGTATATATTCCCCAGGAACAAATCGACCAAAATGGCCAGGAACTGATGAAACTGGCCGAAGGCATAGGAGCGCATCTCATACTGAAAAACGAAAGCCCAAGAATGCTGAAGATCATCTCTGTGTATCAGCGGCCGGACGGCACGATGTATGCCGATGAAAGCGGCGTCCACTTCTTCGTGGGCACCGCCAGCACCAGCTATTCCCAAACCGTGGAGAATACGGAAACGATTAACGGTAAAACGGCCAAAAAGAAAGTCACCGCCGCTATTTCCGTTCAATGGATCGATGAATTGAAAACGGTACGGCTGGTGGAAATGAACGATCAAAATGTTTTACTGCGCACGGCGGAAGCAACTGCGGAAGACATTCAGGCATGGACCAAAAGGGAAAAGCCGTTTATGGCGGGGAAGGACACCGCCTATCTGATCGTGGAAGAAACGTATGAAACAAAACAGGGGGTAAGTATTATAAAGCGCACGGTATACGACAGGCCCCAAAACAATGATCTAAACATGCCTGTGCATATCTTCCATTTTCCCAAGGAAAACGGGCTGACCGAGTCGGCCTATATGAGCATTGATTTCTAACCTTGCGGCTCTATTCCGCTTTCAGCAATTCAAACGGTTCCGAAACGACCTCATACGGCGCATCGCCTATGTGGGCCGTTACTTTTACGGTATACTTGCCGGGCGCTGCGGGAGAACCATCCTCCTTTTTGCCGTTCCAGTAGAAGAAGGAACCCGCCGGCGTCAGCTGCTGGGGCCTTGTAGGCTGGTAACCGGCAAGGCGCCGCACGGTCTTCCCGTTTTCATCCACTATGGAAACGGACAGAAGGCAGGGATACTTGTGGTTGACAAGTATGGAAAGCTCCCGGCCGGTCGCCGGATCAAGCGCCGTGTCCGCCATAACCTTCAGCTCCGGATCGCCACTGATGGGTGGCACGCACAACACGCGGCTGCCATGGACGGTGGTCTTGCCGTCTTCTTCTATAGTGACAAGCTGTATCATTACGTAGCCGTATGTATCCTCGCCCTGGGGCTCAAGTGCCAGCGTGCGCTGCTTCCGCCCGGCGGATATAAAGCCCCGTTGGTCGCCAAAATCTCCGCCTACCTCCTGGTCGTCATAGTAAAGCTTGGCGGTGGAAAACTGCCACTTGCCATCCTGGTAGTATACAAATTGATAGGCCATCTGCGTAGGCTTGGCGGCGGTAAACTCAAAGGAGATACTGCTTTGGCGTATGTCCAATACCGTATCGTAAAATGTAATGCCGGATATGATGTTTTTCTTTGCTGACGGATTATAAGAAGATTTATCGTATGTCAGCAGCACAAAATCGTCTTCCTGGGGATAGCTTTGGGGTGTGGAGGCGGAATAGTTTTCCAGCAGATATTTGTAGCTTTCCGCCAGGGTGATCTGCCCGTCGCGGTTCAAATCTGCCCCATATTCCCCGTGATAGCCCAGCCCGTCGGAAAGGGCGGAGGAAAAATAGCTGGCGCCCTGCACGGTATCATCGTTCTTATTTTTGTTGGACCAATACCAGCTTTCCTCGCTGCCCCCGGCGCTGGTGAGCACCTTATAGTCCGGGCCCAGGAAAGCGGCTTCCGTCGCGCCGCCGCTTAAGCCCTTGCCTATAAAAGCGCCGCTGTTGCAGGCGTCGATGATCAAAACCTTGGTGCCCTTGATAACGGAAAACGCTTCCTCCAGCTGGCGGGCGGTGACCGTCTCCTCCGTCACGCCGTCGGATAGCAGCAGCCCGGCCTCCAGGTTGGGTTTTGCTGCATCGTAAATGCCGTGGGTGCTGATATAGAAATAGGAAACATCATTGGCGTCCGCTTCGCCGAAAGCATCCCGTATGGCCTGCGTCAAACCGGCAACGGAGGAAATGTTGTATTTCGTATCCTGCCGAACAAACGCCATATTGCCCCCGGAGAGCGCCTGGGCCACCGCCTTGACGTTGTTGCCGGAGGAAGGCCACGTATCCTCCTGGGAAAGGAAATAGTCGCAGGCAACATACAGCGCCCGCCGCGTAACATCATCAGGGTTTACAGATACGGCTGCGCCGGCCAGCTTGGCAGGCAAAACCATGCATGAAGAAAGAAGGAAGGTTATGGCCGGCAAAAGCCAAAAAAGTCTTAACCGCTTACCAAAGGCCAATGCGCTCCCTCCTTCCCCGATATATTTGTAACAGTCTAAGATTATTCTACATCATATTAGAGTAAAAAGCATTGGGAAAGTTCGCATGTTACAAAAATTTTACAAATTGTTACTGTTCATCGGGCTTTTTCCAGCAGTTCCCTCAAGACCAGTGAAACAGCACGAAAAAAGCAAAATACCGCTTGCATCGTTCGGGAAATCAGTGTACAATAAGCATATATTCCCGGTAAATGTTCGGATTATTGCGAACTTGGCTGGATTTATCCTTTATTTGGAACCGGTATGTTCGTGTTTTCCGGCAGGAGGCATAGGTACATTTCATGGAGGAACTGAAAAAGGCGATTGAAACCTGGGGGCGGGGCATCGGCACCGATATCGTGAAGGTGGATATGTTTTTGAACCACCAAATCGATGTAAAGCTGCTGACGCAGATGGGACAAGCTTTTCATGAAGCCTTCAGGCATGATCCGGTGGACCTGATACTGACCATTGAAGCCAGCGGGATTGCGGCGGCGGTGACAACCGCCCAGGCCTTCGGAAACATACCCGTGGTATTTGCCAAAAAAGGCGAAACAGCCAACGTTGGCAAGGATGTATACGCAAGCCGCGTTTACTCCTTCACCCACAAGAAGGAAAACGCTATCCGGGTAAGCAGGGAATATTTGAAGCCCGGGCAGCATGTGCTGATCATTGATGACTTTCTGGCCAATGGCGAAGCTGTCGAAGGGCTGAGGGATATTGTAAATCAGGCCGGATGCGTATTGACAGGTGTGGGGATCTGCATTGAAAAGGGATTCCAACCCGGCGGGATAAAGCTTCGGGAAATGGGGATCAAGGTCAAGTCTTTGGCAATCGTCGACGCGATACAGGACGGGAAAATTCAGGTGCGTGAAGGCGTTTGAATTACCAAAGATCCGTGCACAGGCCCATAGGATTTCGGCCTGCGGGCGTTAAGGGAGCAATAGCTCCGGTTCCTAACTGTTTGGGATCGCCTTGCGATTCTGATAAAATTCCAAAATTCAAAATTTGGAGGGAAACCAATGAAAAAGATCATTGCCCTGTTGCTGGCGGTACTTGTGCTATTGCCCTTAACTGCCTTCGGCTCTGCCCCTGCAGTCAAGGTCGGCGTCATCCTGGTCCATGACGAGAACACTGGCTATGACTCCGCCCACATCAGCGGCATTAAAACGGCTGCCGCGGCCCTTGGCATTACGGACGACCAGATCATTTGGAAATACAACGTCAGCGAAGACGAAAGCTGCTACGATACCGCCACCGATCTTGTGGAGCAAGGCTGCACATACATCTTCTCCGACAGCTACGGCCACCAGAGCTACATGCAGCAGGCTGCCACCGAAAATCCCGATGTGACCTTCGTCGCCATGACGGGTGACACCGCCGCGCTCTCCGGCCTTGCCAATTTCAAGAACGCATTCAACGACACCTATCAGTCCCGGTATGTTTCCGGCGTTGTTGCCGGTATGAAGCTTGCCGAACTGGTTACCAATGGCAAAGTAGCCGACACGAACAAGGACAGCGCCGGCAATATCAAAATCGGTTATGTAGGCGCCTACCCTTATGCCGAAGTCGTTTCCGGCTATACTGCTTTCTACCTTGGCGTCAAGTCCATAGTAAGCAATGTTGTCATGTCTGTTTCGTACACCAACTCGTGGTATGATCCGACCGCCGAGGCGGAAGCGGCCAACGCCCTGGTTTCTGCCGGCTGCATCATCATCAGCCAGCACGCTGACTCCACCGGTGCTCCCGCCGCCTGCGAAGCACTTCTAAACGCCGGCACCACCGTGTACAGCGTTGGCTACAATGTGAGCATGCTCTCCGTTGCCCCCAACGCCGCGCTCACCAGTGCCCAGAACGACTGGAGCGTCTACTACACCTATGCTTTCGGTCAGGTGATAAAGGGCGAAGCCATCGCGACCGACTGGGCCGAGGGCTATAACCAGGGCGCCGTCATGATCTCCGAGCTTGGCGCAAGCTGCGCCGCAGGCACAGCGGAAAAGGTTGCGCAGGTTGAAGCCGCAATCAAAGACGGAAGCTTCAATGTGTTCGACTGCTCCACTTTCACCGTGGGCGGCCAGACGCCCACCACGTACCTGGCCATCGATACCAACGGCGACTGGGCAGGCGACACCGGCGAAGCCATTGAAAACGGTGTTTTCCATGAGTCCACGCTCCGCAGCGCCCCGTATTTCGGCCTGCGCATCGACGGGATCACGGAACTGAACTGATACTGACCCAGGCAATAGAAAAATACGGGAAAGCCGCCCCAAAAGCGGCTTTCCCTGCTTTCATGTTATAATGGTATAATCCTACGACTAAGGGGTGGACTCGTTTGGGCACGACAGGGACAGCGGTGCAAATCAAAGGCGTAGCCAAGACGTTCGGCTCTGTGGTGGCCAACGATAAAATTCATCTGGAAATACGCCGCGGGGAGATTCTCGCGCTTCTTGGCGAGAACGGAAGCGGCAAAACGACGCTGATGAATATCCTCTCAGGCATTTATTTGCCCGACGAAGGGCAGATCATTGTGGACGGCCGCGAAGTCGTCATCCGCAGCCCGAAGGATGCACATGACCTTGGTATCGGAATGATACACCAGCACTTCAAGCTCGTGGACGTGCTGACAGCCGCGGAAAACATCATCCTCGGGCTTCCTGGAAAAGGACGCCTGGACATGAAGGCTGTGGGCAAAAAGGTGCGGGAAATCGCCGCACAATACGGTTTCAAGGTGGATCCGGAGCAAAAGGTATACGAAATGTCCGTATCCCAGAAGCAGACCGTGGAGATCGTGAAGGTCCTGTACCGCAACGCCGATATACTGATCCTTGATGAGCCCACCGCAGTCCTTACACCGCAGGAGACGGACAGGCTGTTTGAGGTCCTTGACAACATGCGCTCTGATGGCAAGGCCATCGTGATCATCACACACAAGCTGCACGAGGTGGAGGAGATCTCCGACCGGGTGGCGGTGCTGCGCCGCGGGCGGTTCGTAGGTGAGATGCCGACCGCGCAGTCCAGTGCGGAAGAGATGACCAGCATGATGGTAGGCCGCGCCGTCTCATTGAACATTGAACGCCCCGAACCTGAAAACCCCGTGCCCCGTCTTGTCGTCGAGGACCTGACGGTCTGTGATATCGATGGGGTGACGCGGCTAGACCATGTGTCTTTCACCGCAAGAAGCGGCGAGATATTAGGCATCGCGGGCATCACCGGCTGTGGGCAAAAGGAACTCCTGGAGGCTATCGCCGGGCTTCAAAAAGTGGAGTCGGGCAGCGTCAGGTATATCCATCCCGAGACCAACGAGCCCGAGGAACTCTTGGGAAAAGCGCCGGGTGAAATTTCCGCCATGGGCGTGGCGCTTTCTTTTGTGCCGGAGGACAGGCTTGGCATGGGGCTTGTGGGGAACATGGACCTGACGGAAAACATGATGCTCCGCAGCTTCAGGAACGGCAAGTCCTTCCTGGCCGAGAGGAAGGCTCCGCGCAGCCTGGCCGAGAAAGTGGTCAAAGAGCTCAAGGTCGACACGTCCAGCCTTTCGACCCCGGTAAGACGGCTTTCCGGCGGCAACGTCCAAAAGGTCCTTGTCGGGCGCGAGATATCCTCTTCGCCAACTGTGCTGATGACAGCCTATGCCGTGAGGGGCCTGGACATCCATTCGTCCTACACGATCTACGACCTTATTAACCAGCAGAAGAAAGACGGCGCAGCCGTCCTGTTTGTGGGAGAAGACCTTGACGTGCTGCTGGAACTCTGCGACCGCATCCTTGTATTGTGCGGCGGGCGCTTAAGCGGCATCGTTGACGGCAGGACTTCCGACAAGCGTACAATCGGTCTGATGATGACAGGCACCGGAAGGGCCGGAGGGGCCGAAGGGGCCGGAGGGGCCGAAGGGGCCGGAGGGGGGACGAAAAAATGAGCCTAGTGAACGAGCCGGCCGTACGTATTGTAAAGCGCGAAGCCATTCCAACCTTAACAGCCTGGAGCATCCGGCTTGCCTCCGTCGCTCTTTCCCTTGCGGTCTGCGCAGTAGTCATCTATATCATGGTCAGGCTGAACCCGCTCAAGGTGTACGAGGCCATGTGGAGCGGCGCTTTCGGGACAAGCAAGAGGACGTGGATCACCGTGCGTGACACGATGATGCTCCTGTGCATCGCCGTCGGCCTTGCCCCGGCTTTCAAGATGCGTTTCTGGAACATCGGCGCCGAAGGCCAGGTCCTTGTCGGCGGGATCGCCACGGCAGCCTGCATGCTCTACTTAGGCAGGGCTCTCCCGGCATGGCTGCTTTTGATCCTTATGTTTGTTGTGAGCGCGGCGGCCGGAGCGGTTTGGGGCGTTATTCCCGCCGTATTCAGGGCGTCTTTCAAAACGAACGAAACACTTTTCACCCTGATGATGAACTACGTCGCCATTCAGCTGACCTCATTTTTTGTCGCCAAATGGGAAAATCCGTATGGGTCCAACACGGTGGGCATCATCAATCAAAAAACGCAATCAGGATGGCTGCCGGCTCTGTTTGGCCAGCAATATCTGTTCATTGTGGTCATCGTGCTGGCGCTCACCATTGGAATGTACGTTTATTTGAAGTATACCAAACAAGGCTACGAGATAAACGTGGTGGGCGAGAGCGAACGCACGGCGAACTATGTCGGCATCAAGGTCAAAAAAGTCATACTGCGCACAATGACGCTCTCCGGAGCCTTATGCGGGATCGCGGGCTTTATTGCCGTGTCCGGGGCTTCGCATACCATAAGCACAAGCACAGCCGGTGGGCGTGGGTTCACCGCAATCATCGTGGTGTGGCTTGCCAAATTCAACGCCGGCGCCATGATACTGGTTTCATTGCTCCTGATGTTCCTGAAAAAAGGCGCTATACAGATCGCCTCGCAGTACAACCTGAACGATTACGCTTCCGAGATGCTGACGGGCATCATACTGTTCTTTATACTTGGCAGCGAGTTCTTTATAAACTACCGGCTCGTGTTCCGCCAGAAGAAGGAGGCGAAATGACATGACGCAACTGCTGTCCCTAACGCAGGCGGCAATCGTCTTCGGTACGGTGATCCTGTTCGGCGCCATAGGCGAGATACTGACCGAAAAGTCGGGCAACCTCAACCTGGGCGTACCGGGAATTATGTATCTGGGTGGTATAGGAGGCCTTGTCGGATCCTTCCTTTACGAAAAATCGGTTGCGAACCCCAGCGCGATTTTAGGTTTGATGATTGCCCTTGTATGCGCGCTGGTTGCGTCGACGCTTGCGGGGCTGCTGTACAGCTTCCTTACGATCACCCTGCGTACCAATCAGAACGTCACCGGCCTCACGCTCACCATTTTCGGCTCCGGTGTCGCAAACCTCTATGGCGGGGCGCTGAACCAGATGGCCGGCGGCGTAGGTCAGATATCGGTCGCCACGACGAGCAGCGGCTTTCGGGCAACGCTTCCGTTCCTTAACAATGTCGGCGTGTTATCGGGCCTTGGGTTCATGGTGTACCTGGTCATCCTGCTTGCGATTATTTTAAGTTATTTCTTGAGCAGGACGCGCAAAGGCCTTAACCTGCGCGCAGTGGGTGAAAACCCTGCAACGGCCGATGCCGCGGGGATTCCCGTGGCGAAATACAAATATACCGCCATTTGCCTGGGCTCGGCCATCACGGGCTTGGGCGGCCTGTACTATGTCATGGACTATATCAAGGGGACGTGGGCCAATGACGCCGGTATCGAAAAGCTGGGCTGGCTTGCCGTGGCCCTTGTCATATTCGCACGCTGGAAGCCTTTGCACGCAATCTGGGGTTCCTACCTCTTTGGAGCATTGTTCTGGCTTTTCTTCTATATCCCCAACCTTACGCGTTCGTCCCAGGAGATATTCAAAATGCTGCCGTATATCGTCACCATCATCGTGCTGGTGGCCGTTTCCCTCAAAAAGAGCCGAGAGAATGAGCCGCCTGCACACCTGGGGCTACCTTATTTCAGGGAAGAACGGTAGTATAAATAAAGGCTTCATAAAAAAACCTGCGTCTTTTCGGTCGCAGGTTTTTTGAATATATACTTAAAACTCCATTGCGGCGTCATGCATCGCCAGCAGGTTTTCAGGCGGCACGTTGGGCAGAAGCGCTTCATGGCTGGGGGATACGACCCACCCTTCGCCAAACAGGTCCCGAAGCCTGTGCACTTCGTCCTTGATCTGCTGTGACGTACCAAAAGGAAGAAGGTCCTGGGTGTCCACACCGCCGACAAACAGAATATCGTTCTTGTATTTGGAAAGGTTTGCGGCATCCATTCCCCTGGCTCTTGCCTGAAGGGGATGCAGCGCGTCCACGCCGGCTTCTATCAAAAGGGGGATGACCCTGTCAATCGCGCCGCAGGAATGAAGCATGACGCAAAGGCCAGCACGCTTTGCCTGGTCAATCAGCACCTTGAAGTAGGGCAATACAAACTTTTTGAAGCAGTCAGGGCTGATCAAAAGATCCAGCTGGCTGCCAAAGTCGTTGCCCAGGAACAGCGTGTCAATCTTTGGGGCAAGGCGGTCATAAATCCGCTGATTCGCATCCAGATAAAAGCTGACCACATGCTCCGTAACCGCCGTAACTACATCCGGATCGGTGTACATTTTGATAAAGTAATTCTCCATCCCGAAAAAGTCCGCAACAACATGAAAAAAGCATGACCATGTGCCGCTGGCCACCCCCATTCCTTTTGAGATGGCAGCATCAATCTTAAGTTCAAGCAGATCAAGATCGATATGTTTGGCATCCGGCCAGGCAAACCTTTCTACATCCTTTGCGTCCTCGCATTCGGCGAAAACACCTGCCTGCCCCAGGGAATGGCGCTGCTGCCCGCCCAGCACGTCAAAGATCGGCTTCTTTTCGGGGTGACGCCAGCAGTGGCCATCCGCAGGCAGCCATGCGAAATCGTCATGTAGTTTACAGGCAAGTTCTTCTTTGCTTTTCACCTGAAAATATCGAAAGTACATGTCCACCGTGTCGTCATGCGGATTCCCGATCCAAAAACCTGGCCTGTCCGCCTTCCGTCCCTTAAGCAGTGAGCGGAATCTTTCCTGCCCCGTCATATTGTCGCCCTGCCTTTCATTTTCATTTTAATTCGCGTACTCGCTTTCCGATTCCTATATATTTTGCCGGTCATGCACGATGCCGCATGCCCCTTTTGCGTTCCGGGTAGTAATGTTATATACCCCATCCGCCATAAACCTGCGAATCATCTGCAAGTCGTCCGGCGTCCATACGGAAACGGGAATTTGCCTTTTCTTAAGCTCCAGGTACAGCGGCGTTGACGCAATGGAGTGATGCGAATTGACGCACCGGGCGCCATTGCCTGTTATAAACTCCTGCAGCTTACCGGCCATGTATATGGGTCCCAGCACACCGACCGCTTCTGTAAGCCCCAGTTCTTTGATCTCAGGAAAAAGCAGCTCGATATTCACAAACCAATCCGCGTGCTTAAAAATAGCCGGTTCCGCTTTGGCCGCGTCCCAAGATACGGTGCCGGAAAATATGATCTGCCTGTCCGTGCCCGCCTGCCTGGCAAGCCTCCACACATCCAATTCCAGATTATCCTGCTTCAGATCACAGTTCAGCTTTTTTTCAGGATGAGCTTTCATCGCTAAAAAGACATCAAAAAGCGTGGCATTTGCCGGACCGTCGTCATGAGCCAGCACAAGCGCGCCGCCGCTTCCCTTTCTCACATCCACCTCGATTGCGTCAACAGCCAATCCAAGCGCATAGGAGACAAACTCCATGGAATTATCCTTCATTCCGTCACACCCGGAATGGGCGGTCAGCATGGTTCTGAACATATTGTACCTCATAAATTGATGGAATTCATGGAATAGTATAACAGATAATTTGATTTTAGCGCCCCGCAACTGCGGCATTTGCTGTTTCTGGCGATTTTTCATACAAAATAATGCGTTAGGGAAGCCTATGTTCATCAAGTGTTCACATAACTGTGAGAGAATAATGCACTTAATCTTTTTATAGGAGGTATGTATCATGTTCGGTAGCAAATTATCGAAGATTGAAAAGTTGGTCGAAAAGAAAAAGGATGACGAGCTTTCGAAGCTGGCCGAAAGCAAGGACAGCGAAGTGCAATTGGCCGCCATCGCAGGTCTGGGCAAGGTGCGCGGCGAAGCGGGCTTCAATATGCTGGTATCGCTTTTGCGAAGCCCGGAATCCAAGGTACGTATTGCGGTAGCCCATGCCATGGCGGAATATGCCGATTCCAAACTGCGCGCCCATATTGAGCATCTGTTAAAGAGCGAGGCGGACCAGCAGGTGATCGCGGCGCTGCACGACGCGCTTGGGAAAATAAAAGGTAAGAACTGAATTATTGCTGATAGGAAGAAGCCTGCCCCTTTTCCGGCAAAGTGGAAGTGGGACAGGTTTCTTTTTATAGGTGAGCTAAAACGCTGTTAGATCTGTCAGCAATGAGCTAGCTTTCTCAATACTGCACATAACCGGAACTCAGCGGGCGATTGATAATCGCCCCTACAACCGCATGTGTTTGTTGAATTCACTAATGAAGCTTGCGCCGGTAATTACTGCATCGCTTTTTGAGGAGCGTTTGCATATTAAATTTGAATAAGGATTCCAAAGGGATGTGCCCATCTGGCTCAATCGGCGCGCTGTCTCGCTGCTCCCATCTGGCTCAATAATCGCATTGCATCGCTGCCGCTTGCACTGCTCCTTTTCGCCAGCCTCCTTCATCCCTCCCTTATCCCTCCATCTGGCTCAATCGTCGCACTGCTCACTGCGTTCGCATTGCTCGTTTCGCCAGCCTCC
>JAEZJP010000178.1 GCA_023415715.1 Bacillota bacterium | reverse complement strand
CTATTCCCCCTTCCACAGTGCCCGTATGTTTAAGGAGCTCACCGGCCGGAGCCCCTTTGAGTATATGCGGCAGCTGCGCCTGACCAAGGCTGCGCTGAAGCTGCGGGATGAAAACGTACGGGTGCTGGATGTGGCGCTGGACTATGTGTTCGACAGCCATGAAGGCTTCACCAGGGCGTTTTCCAAAGAGTTTGGCATTACGCCGCACCGGTATCAAAAAAGCCCGCCGCCTATCCGCCTGTTCCTGCCCGCCAATGTGCGCGAGTATTACACCTACCTGAAAAGAGGAGGCTTAAAAATGGAAAAGGATCAAAAGAGCGGCTTTGTTTTCGTGCAGGTCATTGACCGCCCCGCCCGCAAGGTGATCGTGAAGCGGGGTATAAAAGCGGCAGACTACTTTGCCTACTGTGAGGAAGTAGGCTGTGACGTTTGGGGAATACTTTGCAGCGTGAAGGAAGCGCTGTATGAGCCCATCGGCATGTGGCTGCCCAGACGTTTCCGCCCGGAAGGCACATCGGAATATGCCCAGGGCGTAGAGGTTCCGGCCACTTACTGCGGTGAAGTGCCCGAAGGGTATGATGTGATGGACCTTCCGTCCTGCCAGATGATGGTTTTCCAGGGACCGGCCTTTGACAATGCGGATTTCTGTGACGCGATCGAAACGTTAAGCAGCGCCATGGAGAACTATAATCCCGAACTGTACGGCTTTGTATGGGCAGATGAGGATGGCCCACGGTTTCAGCTGGAACCGCAGGGGTATCGCGGATATATTGAAGCGCGCCCGGTGAGAAGGACCGCCCGGGAAAAGTAACGTATCATATAGTTGTGCCCCCTTGTTGAAAGAAGGGGGCACTTTTTATAGTAGCTTATTCATTTGATTAGGAAAGCCGGTCGCCCTTCGTTCCTCTGGGTGGATATGGTGGATAATGATAATTTGCCGGGCCTGCCGGCATGTCATTGAAGGCCTCCCCGCCATTCATATCCGAATAGACAGGCGGTTCATCCGCCAAGGGATCACCCCTGTCATCCATCCGCTCGCCTTCCACCTTATCCAAAAACTCTGCAAAGCTTCCCTCAAACAGCACCGGCAGTGGATTTTTCGGTGGGCCCTCCAGCAGCTTGCCGTCGGTTTTGAACCTGCCTCCATGGGCCGGGCAGTCCCATGTTTTCTCCGATGCGTTGAAATTGAGCTCTGTGGACATATGGGTACAAGAGATATCCAACACGGTCACATGATCGTTATCATCCCTGAAAACGCCCGCCTTGCGGCCCTGAAAGCGGATGGGGCGGCCCTCCCCCTTTTCCAGTTCCTTGTAATCCCGGGTTCCCTCAAATTTTGATTTGATCAGTTCTCCCATACCGGTGAAAACTTCACTGGTTATCTTTTTGATAGACCTTAAGGTATCGCTCCGGCTGCGGGAATACAAGCCTTCATAATCGCAGTTGCCCGTATCAATAAGGTCAGCTATCATCAGCCCCGCCAGCGTGCCGCATGTCAGCCCCCATTTCCGGTATCCCGCTGCCACATAGATATTGCATTCATCCGACAATCGTCCGATATAGGGGATCTGGTCCGGTGTTTCATAATCCTGGGCCGACCACTTGGCCAGCACCTTTTTGACGCCGGCAATCTGATCTGCAAAATCTATCAGGTTTTGAAAATGGTCGCCCGTTTCCTTTTCATCCCGGCCGGGAAAGTGGCTTTCCCCCACCACGATCAGTATTCGCCTGCCGTTATCCACATGGGTGCGGATGGAGCGGGTCGGCTCACCGATGCTGATATAGCTGCCATCGGGCCAGTTTCCGTTGGTTTCTACGGCAATGCCGTAATCCCGCTGGGCATAAAGCCTGGTAAAAAAAACGTTGGGCCCGTCGTAGAGGGGATATTGCGTAGCCTGTACAAGGTGGCGGCAGCGGATGGATGCGCCGTTCTCCAGCACCACGGTTTTGATATCGCCGTCCTCCACACCGATAGCTTTTGTGTTTGTATAGATTTTTGCCCCGCCCGCCTGGGCGGCATTGGCCAAACCCTGAACATAGCGTATGGGGTGGAACACCGCCTGGCCGGAAAATCCCAAAAGAGCTTTGCTGCCCTTGGGAAAAGAAGGTTTCGCAATCCAATCTGCCGGAATTTCCAGGCGTTTGGCAGCCTCATACTCCGCAAGCAGCATATCCTTTTCGTTATTGGCTGAGGTAGCGTAAATAAAAGCGGTACTGGACACCATCTGGCAGTCCAAGCTGTGCTTGCGCACCGCTTCAGCGGCAAATTGTATTGCCCTTGACTGCGACTGGGCAAATTCCTTGGCTGCATCAATGCCGTATTTCTCCATAAGGTTGCTGTAAATGATGTTATGCTGTATGGTAAGCTTGCCGGTGGTATTGCCCGTTGTGCCTGAGCACAGCGTTTCCGCCTCTATGACCACAGGCTTAATTCCCCGCTGCGTCAGGCAATAGGCGGTAGTGATACCGGTGATACCGCCGCCCACAATGAGCACGTCCGTTTCCAAATTTTTCTCAAGCCGCGGATATTCCCGCGGCTTTTGCGTTTGATGCCAGTAGGAAATATGTTCCATATTATTTCTCCTTTGAACGCTTTCCTTCCTAGATTGCCCGATTAAGGCAAGGTTAAGACATGATATGTTTCCATTTTACCCGCCAGGTTCCATGATGAATGAACCCTTTTTCGGCAACTATACAAAAGGCCCTGATTCATAAGACCGGAGGATAAGCATGTTTTTGCTAAAAGGCGGGGAAATATTTGCGCCTGAACCTAAGGGAGTTTGCGACTTGCTGCTGACGCCGGAAAAAATCCTTTTGATGCGTCAGCAAATCCCCGCCGTACCGGAATATGAAACGGAAATCATGGATTGCTCAGGGCTTATATTATGCCCGGCTTTCATCGACCAGCATGTGCATTTGACCGGCGGCGGAGGCGAGGATGGACCGCAAAGCCGGGTGCCGGAGATGAATCTTTCCGAACTGATGAGGGCCGGCATCGGCACAGCGGCGGGACTGCTCGGTGCCGACGGCATCACAAGAAGCGTGGCAGCCCTGCTTGCCAAGGCACGCGCGCTGGAACTGGACGGCATGAGCACCGTCATTTACACCGGCAGCTATGGCTTGCCCACCGACACCCTGACAGGCAAGGTACTTCACGACATCGCCTTCGTGGATAAGGTAGTAGGCGCCGGAGAAGTGGCCATCTCCGACTACCGTTCCTCCCATCCAAGTCTGGAAATGTTAAGGGAGCTTTCCTGGGAGGTGAAGCTGGGAGGCATGATCGGCGGCAAGGCCGGTATTCTCCACCTGCATGTGGGTGATGGTAAAGAGGGGCTTCATCCGCTGACCGATCTGGTCGAAGAAAGCAACTTCCCCATGGGCATGTTCGTGCCCACCCACCTGAACCGCAACAAAAAGCTGTTTGAGGACGCGATGCGATACGGCCAAAAAGGCGGTTTCGTGGACCTGACTGCCGGTGAGACGGATCAACCGGGCTACACGCTGCCGGAGGCCGCAAGGCTTTTGCTGGAAGGCGGCGTCAATTCGGCGCAGATCACATTTTCCTCCGACGCGGGAGGCAGCAATCCCCAAAGTCCGGATGGAAGAGGCCATGCCAACAGTATGTATCAAGATGTGGTATCCTGCGTGCGGGAAAAAGGAATCCCCTTGGAAACAGCCTTGATGATGGTAACAAGAAACCCGGCGTCGCGGCTGAAGATGTATCCTCATAAGGGTGCGCTGGCGCCAGGCAGCGATGCGGACATACTGGCTCTGAAAAAGGAGGACCTGTCCATCGTCCACCTGATCCTTCATGGAAAGATAGCCATATGTGGCGGAGCACTCCTGATGAAGGGGAAATTTGAATAGCCGAGCGAAGCACAGGCCGCCGGTCCAGGATGAGGGGATACAATCCCCGAACCTGGAGTTTTCAAATGGCTTAGCCATTGAAAACGGAACACCGGCCAAGCAAAGCGCAGGCCGGTGCGATAGACCGTATGTTTGAAAAGCGTCGGGGGAAAATGTCATAGGAATGAACGGGAGGCAGAAATGGGCGGAAAGGTTCAAGGAAACCTGATCATTATCGGCGGCGCGGAGGATAAGCAGGGCGCCAAGGAAATCCTGCACGCTGCCGCCCGGGAGTGCGGCGGGGAAAACGGGCGGATGGTGATCATCGCCACTGCCAGCCAGTGCCCCAAGGAGCTTGGCGAAACCTACCGCGCGCTGTTTTCCGAGCTGAACGTAGGAAAGGTGCAGGTGGCGGACATCCAAACCCGGCAGGAAGCCGACGAACCGGCATACGCTCAAATGATCATGGAAGCCACAGGCATCTTCTTCACCGGGGGCGACCAGCTGCGTATCACCAGCATCCTGGGCGGGACCAAATCGGAGGAAGGGCTTCACAGCGCATATTTGAAAGGCGCAATGGTGGCCGGCACCAGCGCCGGGGCGTCTGTAGTTTGCAGTACCATGATCACAGATGGTCTGAACAACGACCCGGCGCGAAAGTGCACCTTGAAGATGGCGCCAGGCCTGGGGCTATTGGAGCAGGTCATTGTAGACCAGCATTTTGCACAGCGTGGGCGGCTGGGAAGGCTGCTCTGCGGTGTAGCAGAAAACCCCCATACGCTGGGGGTGGGCATCGACGAGGATACAGCTATTCACGTCTACCCCGACGGCCACTTTCAAGTGCTGGGGGCCAATGCCGTGACGGTGATAGACGGAAGAAGCATCAGCTATGCTAACGTATCCGAGCTTAAGCCTGACGAAATTCTGGCCATTGCCCAAGTTACGCTGCATGTGCTGCCCAGGGGTTACGGCTACGATATGAAAACCCATACCATCATCACGCCATCATCATAAACCGGGAGGCGCTGCCGCGTGGATATCAAGGACATCCGCATCTTCAGGGGCCGCAATGTATACTGTATGCGGCCTGTTATCAAGCTGACGGTAGAATTAAGGGAAGAACAGCACGGCCCTACATCGAAAGTGGAAGGGTTCAACGATAAGCTGCTTACCCTGTTTCCCGGCCTGAAAACCCACCGCTGCGGCATTGGGGAAGAGGGCGGGCTTGTTAAGCGCCTTCAAGAGGGAACATATCCCTGCCATGTGGCTGAGCATGTGATATTGGAACTGCAAAACATGCTGGGTTACAACGTTGGCTATGGCATCACGCGGCAGGAAGGGGACACCGCCTGCTACCATATAGTATACCGCTATCAAAACGAGCAGGTGGGCGTAGCCTGCGGCAAGGCCGTAATCAGCCTTATGAACGCTCTGTTTGATGGCAAGACCCCCAATCTGCTGCCGGTTTTGAAGGAGCTTCGCCTGCTGGTTTCCCGTACGGACCTTGGCCCCAGCACCAAGGCTATTTATGAAGAGGCCCAAAAGCGGGGTATCCCCGTGACGCGGCTTGGCAACGACAGCCTGCTGCAGCTTGGATACGGCAAATATGCAAGGCGCATGGAAGCTGCGCTCACCGACAAGCCAAGCTGCATTGCCGTGAACATTGCCGGCGACAAGCATCTAACAAAGGAGCTTCTCCGCCGCCATGGCATTTCCGTGCCTGCCGGGGAAATCGCCTATTCCATAGGCAGCGCTCTTCGCCATGCGGCGGAAATCGGCTATCCAGTAGTGATCAAGCCCTACGACAGCAATCACGGAAACGGCGTAACGCTGAACATTACGGGCCGGGAAGGCGTGCCCGAAGCCTTCAAACTGGCGCTGGAATACAGCTCCGCTGCAATTGTGGAAAAACACATCATAGGGCAGGATTACCGTGTGCTGGTGGTAGGCGACAAGGTATCCGCCGTGGCCAGGCGGCAGCCGCCAAGGGTGACTGGTGACGGTGAAAGCACAATCCGCCAGTTGGTGGACCGCGAGAACGAGAACCCGCTCAGGGGCGAAGACCATACGATGCCCCTTACCAAAATTGAGCTGGACGATGTGGCTGTTCAGACGCTTGCGGAAGCGGGGCTGAACCCGGATTCCGTGCCTGCAAAGGATGCCGATGTCTTTTTGCGCAAGAATGCGAACCTGTCAACAGGGGGAACCGCCTTGTCCTGCCCGGATGCCATCCATCCTGTTAATGCCAAGCTGGCGGTGCGGGCAGCCAAGGCACTGGGGCTGGATATTGCCGGGGTGGACATCTGCTCGCCGGACCTTACCGTCCCCCTACATGAAAACGGCGGGGCGGTGCTGGAAGTGAACGCCGGCCCGGGACTGAGAATGCATCTGATCCCCTCTGAAGGTCCGCCCTCCCCTGTGGCAAAGGATATTTTAGACATGCTCTTTCCCCAGGGCTCGCCGTATACCGTGCCCGTCTGTTCCGTTACGGGCACCAACGGCAAGACCACCGTCGTAAGGCTCATTGCCCATACCTTGCAGCTTTCCGGGCTGAAAGTGGGCAGGACCACCACCAGCGGCGTATATCTGGGTGACGAATGTTTATTACCCGGCGACAATACCGGCGCGTTAAGCGCCGGCATCGTACTGTCGCATCCGGAAACCGAGGCGGCTGTTTTGGAAACCGCACGTGGCGGCATCGCCCGGCGCGGGCTGGGGTATGACCTGGCGGATGTAGGCGTGATCACCAACATCAGTGAAGATCATTTGGGGCAGGACGGTATCGAAACCATTGAAGACCTGGCTCATATAAAATCCCTGGTGGTAGAAGCGGTAAAGCCCTGGGGCTGCGCCGTTTTAAACGCAGACGACAGGATGACGCCCTATTTTTTGAAGCGTGTGCGCTGCAATGTGATGATGTTTTCCACAAATAAAGATAACGTGCTTTTGAAGGAACATTTGAAACAGGGAGGCAATGCCGTCTGGGCCCATCAGGGCGGTCTGTACGCCCAGTATCTTGGTAAAACAACCATCCTGTGCCGTGTGGAGGACATCCCCATCACCATGAAGGGGACAGCCGCCTGCAATGTGGAAAACGCTTTGGCAGCGGCAACGGCGCTGCTTGGCCTTGGCATCCATGAAAATCAGATCCACCAAGGGCTGACAAGCTTCCGCCCGGACGGGGAGGACAACCCCGGCCGTTTCAACATCTTTCAGATAGGCAACTGCAAGGTGATGCTGGACTATGGCCATAATATTGCAGGCTACAGCCAGGTGATCGACTTTTTAAAAAAGCAGGAGGCCGTAAGGCTTGTGGGTGTCATCGGCGTGCCCGGCGACAGGCAGGACGAGGCCGTCAAAAAGGTTGGCGCTCTGTGCGGCCAGCATTTTCAAAAGCTCATCATCAAGGAAGACGCCGATCTTAGGGGACGAAAGCCTGGCGAAATTGCAGAGCTTCTAAAGCAGGCCGCCCAAAACAGCAAAAACCCCCAATTGGAATTGGAGGTTTGCCTTTCAGAGGAGGATGCGGTGGCAAAAGCGGTCTCCACCGCGCAGCCGGGGGATTTTATTGCCGTTTTTTACGAGGAATATGAACCGTTGAAAAATATGATTATGGTGAAACATCATGGCAAGGCAGTGAGGGTGTAAAAGGGCAAATTGAGCGGTTCTGCTGTTGTTCATTTTGCATGTTTAGCTCTTGTTGTCATTTTCTTTTAAACATGCTATTGATCATTTGCTTGAGTTCGTCTCTGGTCACATTCCCGGAGATATTGATGGTATAGGGTGGATCAAACCAAAATGCACGAGACCTGCTGAGGTTATCCATGATATAAAACTTGATTCCACCCTGTTCGTATATATCAGGCTTATTTTCATCTTTTTCAAGACTCCAGACACCGCCGGAATTTTCTGAAATATTCTTAACTACCGATATATGAAACTGCCGCTCACCGCATGTATATGCGCCCAGTGCATACCTTGAATATTCAGTTTCGATCTTGCTCTCCACATCCTCCAAAATAAAACCCTCTGGCATCCAGGAGGGCAGCAAAGGGTTCATATCCATTTCTTCCATTTTTTGAAAAAAGGCATCATCAAAAGCCGGTTCTATCTCACTCTCGTATTCTTGCCTCATTTTCCATCCGTTTTTTTCTTCTCTCATCTCCATTATTTCGTTTTCCCACGAAACGAAGAGACGCCACATATTCAATCCGGATGCCTGAAATACAAAACCTAAAACAAGTACCGGAAGTAAAGAACAAGCGGCAAAAGAAATGGGGCGAATGCGAAAGCGCTTCTTCTTACCGGACAAACCGGATGCATATGATTCCGCCGCCTTGCATTCAACCGGTAGCTTATGATTCTCTGTTTTCGCTCGCTTCATAAAGTCACCTGCCATTGTGCTTCAAACATCCAGATCTCTTATGCTTTTACTATCTCTCAAACATGCTGTTGATCATTTGCCTGATTTCCTCTCTCGTCACATGCCCGGTGATTTCAACTTCATAGGGGGGATCATACCAATACGCGTGACCTCTGCTGAGATTATCCATAACATAAAACTTGATCCCTCCCTGTTCAAATATATCTGGCTCGCGTTCATCTTTTTCAAGGCTCAAAATACCGCCGCTATTCATTATAGTAGTCTTCGTTACAAATATCAGGAGATCCCTATCACCACATGAATAGACACCTGCCGCACACCGCATATATTCAGTTACGATTTTGCTCTCCACACGCTTAAGTGTAAAACCATCTGGCAGCCAGGATGGCATCAAAGGCATCATTTCCAGTTCTTCAAGCTTTTGAAAAAAAGCGTCGTCAATGGCAGGCTCCAAGTCGCTTTCATAACCGTGCAAGGTGATATTCCCTTGTGCATTGAAACTGATCTTCATTGTTTCATCATCCCACGAAACAAAAAGACGCTGCACACCATATCCCATAGCATGGAATACAAGCCCTAAAACAAGTATGGTAAGAAGTGTGCAGACAGAAAAACGTATGGGGTGAAGGCGAAGACGCTTTTCCCTGACGGTTAATTCGGATACTCTTGCTTCCAACACCTTGCATTCGATAGGTGGCTTATCTTTCCATGCCAAAACTCGCTTCATAAGGTTACCTCGCCATTAGATGCATCTATAAACACAGGCTTTTATAGCAAGTTCAATCCCGCAGATTTTCATCCCACCACTGCGTGAATTGTCTTGTTAATATTACGGCGTCAAGACCGCTTTATCGGGATGACAGCGGACGGAGCTTGCTAGTTTTAAAACTTAGCCCTTGTTTTCAATTTCTTACAAACATGCTATCGATCATTTGTTTCAGTTCGTCTCTAGATACATGCCCAGTCATACTGATCTTATATGGGGGATCAAACCACTGTACAACAGCTCTCTTCAGATTATCCATAACATAAAAGCTCATTCCGCCACGTTCATATATCTCAGGCTCGCGCTCATCTTTTTCGATCCACATGTTACAGCCGAAAGAAATATCCTTAATCACCGCAATCTGAAGCTGCCGGTCGCCGTATGTATACATGCCAACCGCCCACCTGTCGTGTGATCTCTCGATTTTACTATCCACCCGCTCCAGTGCAAAACCATCAGGCATCCAGGATGGCATCAAAGTCGTTATTTCCAGCTCTTCAAGCTTTTGAAAAAAAGTGTCGTCAATGGAAGGTTTCAAGTTGTACTCATTATCATGCCAGGTGATATTCCCTTGCTTGGAAAATACTATCTTCATTGTTTCATCGTCCCAAGAAACAAAGAAACGCCATACATTATATCCCATAGCATGGAACACAAAGCCAAAAAGAAATATAAAAAGCAGGGTGAAGGCAGCAAAAAAGACAGGGTGAAAGCGTAAGCGCATTTTCCTGATGGTTAATCCGGATGCGCATGCTTCCTCCACCCTGCATTCCATTGGTGGCCTATTATTCTCTGCCTTCACTCGGTTCATAAAGTCACCTTGGAACTACATCGTTTTCACTTTTCCTTTTGCAAGGTTCAAACATTTTTTATTCGACAATACAGCAGACACTATTTTTTAAACCGCTAAATAAACACATAGCAACCTGCCCCATGGTCCGCCGGTTCTAGCATGCGGGGACCATGAGGCGAAAACAGGCGAGAGATACTTTTACCCAATAACAGATTTGATAAATTCATTAATAGCAGGTCTTTACATCACTTGTGTCAGTGCGGGTTTCAGTAATACCGCTATCTGCTGCATAAAAGCCTGCCTGTGCACGATAGCTTACTCCAGGCGTCCCATAGTATGTAAACGTATACATGTACCTAGATGCATTGTAAGCATACTTTGACGTCACCGACTTCACTGTAGTCCACGTACCGTTTCGCAACTCCTGAAGACGGATATAGCTAAAGCCCAAACTATCTACTGATTGTTCACACTCAATAAGGGCTGTCGTATCAATCTTACCGCCACCACTAGTTGAAATGTTTACGTAATAATTGAAGATCAAAACGGATGATTGAGGCAAGAAGATTATTTCGGCGCTTGCCCAGGGTAAAAAGGTCGTCATCAGCAAAAGACAGGCAATGAGGGTTACCAGGATACGCTTTCGATTTTTCATTTGGATATGCTCCTTTCAAAAATGGAATCGATCATATGCCTAAGTTCCTCTCTGGTCACATGCCCAGAGATGCTTATGATGTAGGGAGGATCAAACCAAATTACACTTGATCTGCCAAGGTTATCCATGATATAGAATTTAATCCCCCCCTGTTCGTATATATCCGGCTCTCGTTTATCTTTTTCAACACTTCTCGTCGATTCCAAATTTCCTGAAATATCTTTTTCTGCCGATATACGGAACTGTCTGTCGCCGCATGTATATGTACCTACCGCCCATCGTAAATATTCAGTCTCTATTTTGCTCTCCACCCTATCCAACGAAAAACCATCAGGCATCCAGGATGGCATCAAAGGGGTTATTTCCAGTTCTTCAAGCTTCTGAAAAAAATCATCTGTCTGTGTATGATTCAAATAGTTCACATTATTTGAGAGTTTCGCCTGTAAATCAAGTTTCATTTTCATGGTTTCATCATTCCAGGAAAAGAGAAGATTCCAAACGTTAAACCCTACGGCATCATTGGAAACATTAAACAAAATCATACAAAACAACACGCAAGTAGCCAAGGCAGCTGGGCGAAGGAAAAAGCGTTTTTTTGCTTTAGAAAATCCATTTGCATTTGAATCTTCCTTGCTGCCCTCCTTTTGAAGAAAAGCATGCACCCGGTCAAGCGTTTCCCGCTTTCCGGGAACACCTGCCCCCTGAAGGTTTGGATATAAAGCCAGGCGGCACCTTCTGATCAGCGCGGCGTCCATCGCTCGTGCAGGCAAACGCAGCTGTCCGTCCAGAATCTGCTCCATTTCCTGAGCGGTCAATTCTTCCTTTTGAAGGACCTGTTGAAGCCACTTGTTATAATCCCGCTTCTTCATGCGATTCACCGCCCCCCTTCCACGCCTAACCGGTTACTCCTCCATAAGCGCAGAACAACGTATCAAATGCCTGCCCGGTCTTTAATTTTCTTTTTCAACCGGCTGATCCGCATCCGCAAAGCCGCACCAGCCATCTGCATTTGGCCGGCCAATTCCTCGGAAGTCTGCTTTTCCTCGTAATAAGCCTGAAGCAATTGTAGATTCTCCTTGCCAATTTCTTTTTCGATTTCCGGCATCTCATCCTGAGATTTTTTCAGCAGAATTTCCAGCGGATCGCTTCCTGCCGCAAACATGCCATGGCTCTTGCGAAGCATTTCTTCATCATCCATGGAAAAAGCTATACGCGCCCGTTCTTTTCTTGCTTTGCCTTCCCGGTCCGACATGACTTTCATCATGGTCCTGACAAGCCAACCGGTAATATTAGGATGTTTGATCAATTTTTCCTTTTTCTTGCACAGGAGCAAATAGACCTCTTGAATATCGTCGGGCAGAAAGATGATATCTTTGGGATTGGTTCTCAGTAAATAACGCAGCCCGGCGATATAAAGGTCGTCATAATTTTCCTCGCACACCTTTTCGACCCAGAGATCCACATCATGCATAAACCGCCTCCGGGACCATCCATAAAACATCTATATTTTACACGATATTGCTAAAAATGTAAAATGGTTTCCTGTTTTATTCTACACTTCAACCGTCTGCCAATAAAATAAAATGCTGCGGGAGCAAAGGTTTCGGTAAAACTTCAAAATATGAACCGCAAAATCACGAAGCAGTGGCCAAATATGTCAGCTTCTCCCGGTATCCCGCCTCGTCATCCAGGTGAATGAGGAAAACCAGGTAATCATCCGCATGAATGACCGTGTCACCGGAGGGGATAATATCCTTCCCCTCCCGGCGTACGGCGATCAGCAAACAATCTTTGGGCAGGTGCAGGTCTTTCACTGCCTGCCCAGAAGCTGGAGAACCATATTGCACAATAAATTCCGCGGTAATTTTTCCTGCGGCTTCCTTCTTTTGAACATGTGCTCCACCATTTACCAGGTTTTCCAGTAGCGAATCATAAACCGGCCTGCTTTTCAAAAGATCCGCCACCACATAGGCCACCAAAGATACCACCAGCAACGGCAGAAGGTTCACGAAGGAACCTGTCATTTCCAGCAGCAATACAACGCCGGTAATCGGCGCGCGAACAATGGCAGTAAAATAGCCTGCCATGGCCACGATTACGAAATTGTTGAAAAGGGACGGATCACAGCCCAGCCAGGCGGAGGCAGCATTCCCCGTGATGGCACCAATAATGGCACCCATTATCAGCAAAGGAAAAAAGATACCGCCCGGTGCGCCGGACCCGAAGGAAACCATGGAGAAAAGGAATTTTACCGCAAAAATGGCAAGCAGCGTATATATCCCCGTGGAGGGCTTAAGCACCTCCATCACGGCATGCCCGCTCCCAAGCGCCCTGGGAAAGACCAATGCCAGTATCCCGGCAAGCAAAAAAGGCAGTATTGGCCGCCAGCTGGCTCGAAGCCACCGGGGCTTTTTATACAGCGCAATGGTCTTTACAAGTACCAGATTGTATAGTGCACCCGCTCCGCCAAGTAAAATGCCCATCAGCAGCAATAGCCAGTATGCATTCAGGGGAACAGCCATGGATGTCTGGAAAGAAAAAACAGGTGCCATACCGAATACAAGCTTGGATACAAAATCGGCAACGATGGCAGAAACCGTGGTCACCAATAAAACCAATGGCGATATGTATTTGAAAATTTCCTCCACCGCAAACATGGCGCCCGCCAGCGGCGCATTGAATGCCGCCGCCAGCCCGGCGCTGGCCCCGCCTGCAATAAGTATCCTTTTTTCCGTGCGGGAGGAAGCAATTTTATCTCCGATACCCTGGGCTACGCACGCACCTAACTGAATGGACGGGCCTTCCCGCCCCAGGGACAGCCCCGCCAGTATGGCAGCCGCACCGCCAACGAACTTCGCGGCAAGCGTACTCAACCAAGGTGCATGATATTGACCCGTAATAATTCCCTTCACCTGGGGAATGCCGCTGCCGCCAATAGCCCGGTACTTCTGGGCAAGGCATCCAATGATATATCCCATGATGCCCAACACCAGAAACAGCAAGGGAATCAAAATCAAATGACCTGCAAAATATGTGTAGGCGCTTCGGGAAAGTTTCTCAGCCCCCATTAAAAGAAGGCGGTAGAACACCACAATAATACCAGCCGCTGCGCCGATGAATATGCTTTTCCCCACAAGCATCAAATTTCGGGAATGTATGGCGATCGCCGCCTGGTAATGGTTGACCTCCTGATCCTGCATGGCAGACTCTCCCGTTAAAGTATTAAAAGTACTTTAGCATTATAGCACAACACCTGCGTCTGAAAGGCACTCTCGTTTCATTTTGGCAGATTTCACAGAATCTGAAAATATAGTAAGTGCCCTATAATCATATTCTTATGTCAGGGACAAGTCGGCCAAAATAAATGGCCGGTATGAAAAAGGAGGAGACAGGCGGCCATCGCCCATCTCCCCCTTTTGTATGATAAAGCATTGCCTACATATATTATTTCAATTGATCTTCGGTGTAGGTACCGCTTTCGACAAGCATGAACTCATAAGAATTCACATCAACCGTCGCAGGACAGCACAGGTAAGAGGGAACAGTAATCACATGGTTGCTAAACGTGGTAGTGTCGTTGATTTCAGGCTGTACACCACTCAAAATATCCTGCACCATGGTAACCGTAAAATCAACCGAGGTAGTGGTATCCTTGATGATGGACATGGTTTGTTTGCCGGCGATGATGTTCTTGATGTTTGGAATGTCACAGTCCTGGCCTGTAATGACAGGAAACTTTTCAAAGCCGGCGGCGGTCAGGGAATCGGAGACACCAAGCGCCACGGCATCGCTGAAGCATGCCACCGCATCCAGCCTTGTACCGTTGGAATAGCAGGCCGCGATCAGGCTGTCCATACGGGCCTTAGCGACTTCCGTGGTGGTGCCGGGCAGGGCGACGGCTTCATATTCCGTCTGTCCGCTGGGAATGAACAGCTTGCCGCTGTCCATATAGGGTTTCAAAATATCCATGATACCTTTGTAGATGTAGATGGAATTATTGTCCTCTGAGTTTCCGATAATCTCCATATTGAAGGGACCGGCTGCGTTTTCAAGGTCAAGAATGGCTTCAATGTACTTACCCTGGAAAGTTCCTGCGACGTAATTGTCGTAAGTAATATAGTAGCTTACGGCATCGGTATCCATGATGAGGCGGTCATAGGCGATAACGGGTATGTTTTGCGCTTTTGCTTTGGCAAGCACAGTACCCAGAGCGCTACTGTCGACCGGGGCAACCACCAGCACCTTGCAGCCGCCGGCGATCATGGCTTCCAACTGGGCGATCTGGGTGGCTGCATCGTCATTGGCATATTGCAGGTCAGCTTCAAACCTGACTTCTTCCAGCATGGCTTTCATATAGGCGCCATCCTTTTCCCAGCGCGGCTGGCTCTGGGTGGGAAAAGACACGCCGATTTTGTCGGCCGCCAGTGCAAAGGCTGCGGAAAGGCACAGTACAACTGCAAGTAGAATCGCAACTACTTTCTTCATAAGTACACTCCTTTATAAGGCTTTATTGTTTCAAATTCGCTATACGGCTTTATGCCCAAGACTGCGATGCATCATCTTGGATGCATAAAAACAACAAATCCTATAATATCATACCGGAAACCGGTATATTGTCAATCAAGCTTTTTTGCTTTCATGAAATAAAGCGGTAAATGAGGGAAGTGGCTTTCGCATGCTTTCTTCGCTGAACCCACAGCCAAATGGCAGATGCTTATGCTAAAAGCCCGGAGTTGTTGACCTCCGGGCTCCTTGCCATCAGGTACCTATGGTGTCGTTTTCCTATTCCTGTTCCGCGCCTATGATTTCAAATGTTGAAACAATGTAGCGCAGCCGCCCGCCAAAGCCTTCCGCTGCTTCGAGCGGGTACTTCGCGGTGATATAGTATTGCCCTTCCTCCGCAGCAACAATATACGTATCCGTGATGGAATCGCCCTTTACGCCGTGAAATCCGAAAGATTGGTATGCGGGGAACAATTCATTCGTATCCACCGGGGTAACTGTGTACCCGTTCTCCTGAAGCGACTTTTCAACATCACGGCCCGCATCTTCCAAGGTATAGTCCAATTGAGCAGAATAGTAGATAGTAAGGCTCACGCCGTCTACGGCGTCGGGGCTCGCGGGTTTAAAAGTATCGACGTCATTTCCCTCATCGGCGGGAACGAAAGCAAACATATTGGCATCGTACCAAAGCCTGTAGCCGCGCTCACTTTCAAAAAGCGTCATAGTAATTGTTTCAGGCATGCCCTCCAGAGAAATGGTATCCTCCCTTGTTTGCGGCGCAGTTTCCGAAAGCGCCCCAAGCATGGGGGAAAGCGCCAGCATCATAGCCAGGATCATCGAGAACCGTTTCATAAGTATCCTCTCCTTTGAAAAGGTTTGCACTATATAGACGTCTGTCCAATGGTAAAGTTTCCATTCTGCCAAAGAGTTTACAAACACAACAGGCGGACGGGATAAAGCATCCCGTCCGTAAAAACAATATTCAGCTTATCATTCTTCAGCTTTTTACATTTCCGGTAGTCTGAATGGGAGTCTGCGCAGCATACTTTCTCAGCCGCAGCAGCACGCCAGAAATGACACCTAAGCCTCCCAGGACCGTTATCAAAATGCGGGAATTGACAAGTGTCAGCTGGCGCATTTGTTCTAAAGTGAAGATAATCCCGCTATCCTTTACCTCGGCAGCCTTTTTGGCGAGTTCCAGCAAACCGCCAGCCGCGTTGGCAGAAGGGAACAGTACAAAGCCATAAATACCAACAGCCAGTATGGCAGTGCCCAGAATGGCGGTGATCACACCGGCAAGCCGTGTACGGATGCTCTTCTCCCTGCTTCCGGGACGGAACAGTTCCTTCACCCAGGATGCGAACTGGGCCGCCTTCTCAAACCCGTACCGGTTCTTGGAGATTACGTCAATGGCCACGGCTGCCAGCAGCACCAGGCCTTTTGTCACTTGCTGCATGAACTGGTCGACCCCTGTGATGGACATGCCCAGGTTCAGCATGCCCATGATAAGCGCCCCGATGAGCGCCCCGGGGACGGTGCCTATACCGCCGTAGGCGGAGGCTCCGCCTATAAAGCAGGCGGCAATGGCGTCCATTTCAAAGCCGGTGCCGGCATTGGGGAACGCGGAAGTGAATCGGGCCAGGCAGACCAGCCCGGCCACCCCGGCCAGGAACCCATTGTTGGTATAGGCCAGAAACATCAGCCTTTTAGTATTGACACCAGATAACCAGGCAGCTTTCGCATTTCCGCCCAGCGCGTACAAATGGCGCCCAATCACCATATTGCCGGTAATGTAGGTATAACATGCCACCACAATGCCCACCGTGATCAATACCGTGGGGATGCCATGATGCCTGGCCATGGTGTAAAAGAGCCATAAAATCACCGCGCTGACAACAACGATCTTGACTGTAAGCGCCAGGGGCTGGTCCACCTCATACCCTTTCTTCCTGCGGCTGATATTCTTGAATATCTGCCATAGGCAGTAAGCGGCTGCAGCCAGTACGCCTGCCAACACGCAGGTGACGTTCACATTGTTCCCAAACAGTTGCGCCCCGCCGAAAAAGTCAGGAATGTTGCCGTTGAACAATTGCATAAAGCTTTCAGGGAATTTGCTCTTCGTTTCTCCGCCCAGGATCATACCCGTGATCCCGCGGAACAGGAGCATGCCAGCCAAGGTGACGATGAAAGGCGGGATGCCCACATAGGCGATGCAGTACCCCTGGAAAGCGCCTATAAGGATACCAACCACTATACTTGCCGGTACCACAATTACAGGGTCTATATGCCAATCCATCATGGCAGTCCCCGCGCAGGCCATCACCAGCCCCACCACCGCGCCTATGGAAAGATCGATGTTGCCGCCGGTTAATATGCACATGAGCATACCCACCGCAAGGATCACCACATAGGCGTTCTGGGAAATGATGTTGGAGACGTTCATGGGGTACAGCAGCGCGCCTTTGGACAGGATCGTAAAGACGAGCATGATGGTCACCAGCGCGATGAGCATGGTGTATTGCCTGATGCCGCCTTTGAACATTTTTTTTGCCAGACTGTTCATGCTACGATTTCCCCCTTGCTTGCCTTCATGATATGCCCCATGATGACCTCCTGGGATGCTTCCTCTACAGGCAGTTCAGCAATCAGCTTTCCTTCATTCATCACATAGACCCGGTCGCACATCCCGAGGATCTCAGGCAGTTCGGAGGAGATCAGCAGGATGGATTTTCCCTGGGCCACCAAGGAATTGATAATTTGATAAATCTCATACTTGGCGCCCACGTCTACGCCCCGGGTCGGCTCGTCCAGTAGCAGAATGTCGGGCTGTGCAAATATCCATTTGCCCACCAGCACCTTCTGCTGGTTTCCGCCTGACAGGTTGCCCGCCAGCTGTTCCACTGTGGGGGCCTTGATCCCCAGCCTTGACCGTAAGGATTCGGCCTCGCCTTTTTCCAGGTCCTTGTTAAGCACGCCACGCCGGCTGATAAACTCCGTTCTGGCCAAGGTTACGTTGTGTTTGATGCTGTTCATCAGCACCAGCCCGTTTTGCTTGCGGTCTTCGGTGATGTAGGCAAAACCGGCCTTGATAGCCTGGTGGATACTGTGCAGTTCGATCTCCTTGCCGCCTAAGTATAGCCTTCCTGAAAGTTTATCACCATAAGCCCTGCCGAAGACAGACATGGCCAGTTCCGTCCGGCCTGCGCCGATGAGCCCGGCCATCCCTACAACTTCGCCCCGGCGCACCGTGATGGAAACATTGTCCACCACTTTCCTTGTGGTGTACTGGGGATGGTATACCGTCCAGTCTCGCACTTCCAGCGCGACTTCGCCGATGTTTCTATCCCGGGACGGGTAGCGGTTGGTCATTTCCCGGCCCACCATGCCCCTTATGATACGTGCCTCGCTCCACTCATCCACACCGCGGGTCAGTGTTTCTATGGACCGGCCGTCCCGTAGTATGGTGATCCTGTCGGCGCAGTAGGAGAGCTCTCCCAGCTTGTGGGAGATCAGTATGGAGGTGATCCCTTTCTCTTTTTTCAGGTAGATCAAAAGGTCCAAAAGCTTCTGGGCGTCGCTTTCATTAAGGGATGAAGTTGGCTCGTCCAGGATCAGCAGCTTTACATCCTTGGCCAAGGCCTTGGCAATCTCCAGCAGTTGCTGCTTGCCCATGCCGATATCGCGCACCAGAGTGCGGGCTGTCTCATGAAGCCCTACCATGCGCATGTATTCCTCGGCCTTTTGATAGGTCATATCCCAGTTGATTACGCCGCTTTTCCCCTGCTCATTGCCCAGGAACATGTTTTCGCCGATTGACAGATAAGGAACCAGCGCCAGCTCCTGGTGGATGATGACGATCCCCTTGGCTTCGCTGTCGTGAATGGAATGGAAGCGGCAGGATTCCCCCCTGAGGATCACGTCACCCTCGTAGGAGCCGTAAGGGTAAATGCCGCTGAGTATGTTCATCAGGGTCGATTTTCCCGCGCCATTTTCTCCGCAGATGGCGTGGATCTCGCCCTCGGTAACGTCGATGTTCACATGGTCCAAAGCGCGTACGCCCGGAAAAAGCTTTGTGATATCAAGCATTTGAAGCAGGCATCCGTTCAAATCCATCACTCCAGATAATGGTATAAAAATTTGGAAAGGAGAGACGGACCAAGTGTGTCCGCCTCTCCGGCCGAGATGCATCGGCTTACAGGACAGGGCTGATTACTTCAGCTGATCCGCGGTGTAGTAGCCGCTTTCGATGAGCAGTTTCTCGTAGTTGTTGATATCGGCAAAAACAGGCACGCACAGGAACGTAGGCACAATCTTCACACCGTTGTCGTAAGTGGTGGTGTCGTTGACTTCGGGTTCCTTGCCGGCGAGGATATCAAGCGTCATCTTCACAGCCTGGGCAGCCAGGTCGCGGGTATCCTTGAACACGGACATGGACTGTTTGCCGGCAATGATGTTCTTGGTATTGGCGATGTCGCAGTCCTGGCCTGTGATATACGGGAATGTCGTATAGCCGGCATTTTCAAGGGCCGTCTCCACGCCGAATGCTGTGGAGTCGTTGGAGCAGATGACCGCGTCCAGCTTCGTCTTCCCGTCGGAATAGAAGGAGGCCAGGATGCCTTCAAAGCGGGCCTGGGCAACGTCCGACTTCCATGTGGGAGTGGCTACCTGCTCAAAAGCGGTCTGGCCGCTGGGAACAACCAATTGGCCTTTTTCGATGTAGGGCTTGAGAAGGTCCATTGCGCCGTTGAAGAAGAACCCGGCATTATTGTCGCCCGGATCGCCGGCGGTGAACTCCACATTGTAGGGGCCTTTGCCGTCCTTCAGGCCAAGCACGTCTTCAATGTATGTTCCCTGGATGACGCCGACTTTGTAGTTGTCAAAGGTTACATAGTAGTCCGCCGCGTCGGTATCCAGGATCAGCCGGTCGTAGCATATCACTTTGACGCCCTGGGCCTTGGCTTCGGCCAGCACGGTTCCCAAGGACTTTGCCTCGATAGCGGAGATGATCAGCACTTTGGCGCCGCCTGCGATCATGCCTTCCAACTGGGTTACCTGCAATGCAACCTGGTCGTTGGCGTACTGAAGATCGACTTCGAGGCCGGCTTCCTGCAGCTTGGCCTGCAGGTTCTCTCCATCCTGAATCCAGCGCTGCAGGCTCTTGGTGGGCATGGACACGCCGACTTTGTCCGCAGCCAGCGCGCCGGTAATGGATACGCATAGCACCAAAACCAGCAGTAACGCGAGTACCTTCTTCATAGGAACACTCCCATGTTTTATTTTTTAGGCAACTTTCTGCCTAAAATACTTTGGATCAGCTGCCCTTTCATTTCGTTTGATCTTTATATGGCAATAGATACGCAGCAAAAAAACACCGACAAAGCCATATCAAAGCTGGGATGCTTCTAAATGACTTGCCCGTCACACTGTCTGCCTTAAGTAAAACAATGGCGCGGGATTAAACAGGCGGTTTCTGATTAAAAGAGTATATTATGAAATATTGCTTATATATGCTATGCTTTATTATATGCCAGTAGATTTATGTGCTCGAGCACATTTGTTTACAAATATGATACTGGAAATTTCTATGGTTGTCAATTGTGATTTTCTATGTTTTACTTTAGAAAAACGATGATAAAAAGAAAAAAAGAGCAGTTACCATGCCAAAGATTTTGGAAAAAACATAGGACGCATTGTTTATAGCACGCAAGGAAATGTATCATCAAAGGCATCATGGTATTCTATATGCACGCCGGCACAAAGGACGGGAGGACTATCATGGCAGACCTGGATCTGATGCAAAAGAGCATCGACTTCATTGAAGAAAACCTGAAGGCAGATTTAAGCCTTGCGGACATTGCGGACAAGGTGGGATTCTCTCCTTTTCACTTTTGCCGTATGTTTCAAAATGCGGTGGGCATGCCGGTGATGGCGTACGTGCTGAGGAGGCGTTTATTGCATGCTGCCTATCGTATCTCCCGGGGAATGGATGCCGTTCAGGCAGCGCTTGAGTATGGCTTTGACACCTATGCCGGTTTCTACAAAGCCTTTGTCCGGGAGTTTGATAAAACACCTGCCTCTTACAAGAAACAAGGTTCGATGCCCCCTCCCCACAGGATCGACTTGCAAAAAGGAGCGGATATCATGTTAAGCATTGCAAAGCTGCAGTCCATATTACAGCAATGGGCAATCAAGGATAAGAATATCTCCCCTATCCAGTATGAAAACAGCGGCATCATTGCCGATAATGCCTGGTATGTAGGTAAGGAGTATGTGCTGAAGGCTACCCCAAATCTTCCGGGGCTCAAGGCACACACTGCCATCGCCAGGGCGCTTACAGAAGACGGGATGAACGCTCCAGTACCTGTTTTTAAGCAGGATGGGCAGGATTTCATTCAGGAGGGAGATCTGTACTTTTACCTGCTGCCAAGACTTAAGGGCCGGCCTGTGAACAGCCGGGCACTATTGGAAAAGGACTGGGCGCAAAAGGCTTTTAGGTTGGGCGAACTCATAGGCAGGCTGCATAAGGTGCTCAGTCACTATGATCAGGAGCTCAAACTGGATGAACCGGACCTATGCGCCGCTGTACGGGATTGGGCAATGCCAAGGACGCAGGCGTTGCTCTCCCTGCCGCCGGAATTCTATCAAACGTATACGGAGCATTTCCAGCGTTTGTATCCTCTCCTGCCAAAGCAGCCAATCCACAGAGACCCAAACCCTGCCAATATACTGATGGAGGGAGAGGAACTGTCGGGGTTTATCGACTTTGAGCTTGGACAAAGGGGCATACGCCTTTTCGATCCTTGTTACCTGACCACCGCTATTTTGTCGGAGACTTTCCCGGAATCGAAAACCCCACCTGATGATAAGTGGTTCGAAGTCTACCACAGCGTGCTGCATGGATATGACGCTATATGCCCCCTTACAGATGAGGAACGGGAGGCAGCCCCGTACGTGGTATTCACCATCGAAATGATCTGTGCGGCTTACTTTACGGATAACCCCAAATTTGAAAAGCTTGCTGACACCAACAAGCGCATGCTGCTATGGCTGCATGCAAATAAGGATAAGCTTAAACTGACTTGATGATCGCATTTTATAAATGCCCCCTTGACATTTGGCATTGTCGGCGTATACTTGCACTGAACACATGAACAGATACTCATATGTTCAATGCAAATACCGGCGGGGCGTCAAGCGCCTGCATAAGCACTTGCCGGATAGGAAGGGCGATTGGATCATGGAGCTTTCCAGATTTTTAATGCTGCTGTTGCTTTCCGGTTTTTACCTTACGTATGCCATCAAAATGTTGATGCTAAGAAACCGCGGCATAAAGGCCAACCTGCTGGGAAAGGGTGACAAGCCTGAAAAGGCGAAATTAGTGGAATTGCTTTTGTACCTTAGCGCAACCCTTAGCACCATCATTCAGTTTGCCACCGTGCTCTTTACATGGCCCACATCCATACCTGCCCTTAACGTCATAGGGCTTGTTCTTGCCGCGACAGGCTTATCGTTCTTTGCCGTATCGGTCATCACCATGCGGGATAACTGGCGGGCTGGGTTTAACGAAAAGCAGAAAACAAATCTGGTTACCCGGGGCATTTACTTAATCAGCCGGAACCCTGCCTTTTTAGGCTTTGACCTCATGTATATCGGCTGCGCCGTGGTGTTTCCATTTTGGCTGAATATTGCTGCAGCCGCGGCGTCACTTTTGCTGTTCCATGTGCAGATAAAAAGTGAAGAAAAATACCTGGCCGTTACCTTTGGGAAAGAGTACGAAGCTTATAAGGCCAGGGTATGCAGGTATCTGGGGCGGAAATCGGCCTGAACTCCGCGTTCATAGGACATCCTCCCAACGGATTGTAGGGACGATTTATAATCGCCCGCCAAGTGACAACACATTCTACCGCAACGTGTGGGCGATTACAAATCGCCCCTACAGCGTCGTTTGTTTGTTGATCTCTTTGCCAAAGCTTATGAATTTCGTAACATCTGTATTTGACAGTCCCTTGGTGGTTTGACAACTACAGATGTTGCAGAATTCAAGCTATGAAAATGCCGGTGGATGATGGCAGTTATCTAGCCCAAACCGTCATCAGACCGTCCCTCCTGCTTCCGCCCCATCCGCGACAGTCATCCTGATGGCTCCGCCCGAAGGATATTTTGCTGCAAACTTATACACCAATGGCAAGATCCTTCGGGCGGAGCCATCAGGATGACATACGGGCGGGAGTTGGCTTATTATTTCATAGAAACGTTATAATGAAACGGGTCTCCGTCTCCTTATCAGGCTAAAAAAGAATCCTTATTTTTGCAATCTCTATAGTTGACAAACCACTTGATCTGAATATATCAATGAAAGCCCCTTCCGATTCATGAAGGAAACGGAAGGGGCTTTTATCTATGGTTTTGTCCAGTTTAGATTTTCAGGTGCTGAACGAAAGAAGGCTGCCAGCCTTCTTATGCCGTTTCCCCTATTGCACCGGAGCCTGCAATTCGGTGATATATTCATTGGGGTCGTCGGTTGACCAATCCCCTTTATGGTATATCTCCCGGACCGGGCCGGTAACCATGTACCCGTTCTCCTTGATCCATACAAATAGCATCTCCGACGTTTTCCACATGGTATCAAAAGGGCCCTTGTGAACGATGCAGGCCATTTTTTCAACTGCCGGCAGTGTGCTGATCATTACCGTTTCACTGCCGGCTATGAAAGATGTGATCGGTTCCACCACTTCCACGTCCAGTTGTTTGTCTGCGCCCAGGTTCCACCAGCCGGTATGGTAGATCATCATGCAGGGAATGGTTCTCTTACCGCCGGATTTTGTGATGCATTCGTTCACATCGTGCCACATGGTTTCAAGCTCTGCATCGAACCGGCTCTTATTAAAGGATTTCCGGACCGATGATGCCAGTATCGGTTCCACGCTCTTTACAGTTATTTCATTCATGACAGGTATGCCTCCATTCTTTAACAAAAAGATGTTTGTATGGAGACGTTCGAGCCTGCGGATTTCCATTTGAAGTGCCTTTTCCAAGGACAACGCCTTTTCCGTAAGAAGCTCCACCAAGATCGAGGCGGCTGGCTCCTTCTCTAGAATTTGCGCTATTTCAGCAAGCGAGCATCCTGCGTCCTTGAGGGCCATGATTTTATTGACGGTGATCAGCTGCTGCGCCTCATAGTACCGGTATCCGGAAAACTTATCGATCCTTACCGGCACCAAAAGTTTCATATCTTCGTAGTGGTACAGCGTTTCCACCGACAGCCCGCATAGCTTGGAAAATTCTCCGATCTTGAACATAAGCCCCTCCCGCAGACCCTGCAGGTGTGCACCCCTGCCGTTTATACACATCATAAAGCCTGGGGTAACCAAGGAGTCAATAGGGTTCAGAAAATTTATTTTATGCTAATTATATACATTAATGCGTCGATGGCATTGTACTCTGAATGCGAGTACACCCCAAAGACTGTCATCCTGAGCGCAGCGAGCGGAGTTTACGCGCATTCTATATGCTGGTATCCATCGGCACATTTATGTTTTGGAATGGCATCAGTAACACGAAAAACCCCTTCAATTTCATCACCTGAAACGGAAGAGGCGTATGCTTATCATATAGATAGAAAATGGGGATTTTCAAGGGGTTCTATCCCTTGAACAGGGGTCCAGGGGAC
>JAEZJP010000176.1 GCA_023415715.1 Bacillota bacterium | reverse complement strand
GTGGCCGGCAACATGGTCAAGCGGATGATCGAGCAGCAGGAGAAGGAAATGAGCGGCCAAGACAAATATTGAAAAATCGATGGTTTGATACCGGCAGCGTAAACTGCCGGTATCAGCTTAATTGGATTTTTAATTGCGCGCTTTGGAGGTAATGTGGTGAAGGCGGCATGTGTTGTGGATCGCTTAGGCTGAAAAGTCGACTTAAGCGTGCCCTTTGTGTCGTTCATCTCCTGTGAAGTGGAGGCGTGGGACGAAAAAGGGTGCCCCTCGTGTGAAAATGGAACTCCGTGACAAAACCGCTTTAAACATTGCTGAGAACCTTTTGGACCGTTTCAGGATTGAGCCTTAAGAAGGGGGTGGGCGGCACGGGATTATCGGGAAATTCGCCAAGCGTTTTTTGCAGCCAAATGATATCATGCCATTTGCCCAGCTTGTATCCCGATTTGGGGAAGACGCCCAGAGTCTCAAATCCGAAAGCTGCGTGCAGCGAAAGACTTTTTTCATTGGGAAGGGTAATGACACCGTAAACGGTTTGGTAACCCTGCATTTTAAGCAATTCCAAAAGTGCGGTATAAAGCTTCCGCCCGATGCCCCGGCCATGGTAATCCCGGTCTACATATACCGAAAGCTCTGCATCCCACTGGTAAGCTTCGTGGGGCCGGAGTGCAGAAGCATAGGCATATCCGAGTTCCTTGCCGTTATCTACACATACAATGAAGGGATATTGCGGGATCAAGGACCTGATCTTTTCCGAAAAGCTCTCCGCCGTAGGTTCTTTGCAAATGAAGGTGATGGCCGTTTCCATCACATAGGGATGGTAAATGCTGCACAGCGCAGCGCCATCCTCGATGCGGGCGGTACGAAGAAGCATAGGAAGACTTCCTTTCTATTATTATTTCGCAGGTATCAGTTCCTTGATTTTTTTGATATCGCTTTCGGATACGGTTATGTAAAGCGTGCGCTGGTTGGTATATATGACAAAGCCAGCCGGGCTGCCGCCGGGCTTTTTGACGTATTTGCGCAGCGTGTAGTCAATAGGCACACCGGCGCTTTGCCTGCCCCGGCTATAGTAGGCTGCCAATTGGGCGGCTTCCAAAAGGGTGGAATCCGGAATTTCGCCTTCCTTGCGGATGATGACATGGGAGCCGGGCATATCCTTGGCGTGGAGCCAGGTTTCATCGCCACGGGCATCACTTGTGATCCTGTCGTTTTGCAGGCTGTTTTTGCCTACCAGTATCTCGATACCGTCCCGGCTTTCATACCGGAAGGGCCGGCTTTCCGGCAACTTCCTTTGGGGCTTTCGGCTATGGCTGGCCCTTATGTAACCGGCCTTTTGCATTTCCTGCCTGATTTCCGAAAGCTCCGATTCCTCCACGCACTTATTCAGGTCATCCAGCGCGCCTTCAAGGAAGGCAAGTTCAATTAGCGTCTTTTCCTTTTGCTCCGCTGCAGTTTCCTTGGCTGCCCTGGCCTTTTGATAGCGCTTAAAGTATCTTTGCGCGTTTTGAACGGGAGTCAATTGCTTGTCCATCGCTATATCGATGAACCCGCCCTCAGGATCATAGAAGTTTTGAAGTTTGACCGTTTCCTGGCCCTTATGCAGCTGATATAGGTTGGCGTTGATCAGATCACCCAGGATGCGGTATTCCTCCATGCGGGCGCTGTTTTCCAGTTCCTGCAATTGAAGCGCCAGCTTTTTTTCGCACCGTTCGATATGGGTTTTGAGCAGACGGCTTAAGGAGGCGCTTTTTTGCGATATACGTTCCGCCTGGTCGCGGGTGGAAAAAAACGCATCCAGCGCCTGGCTGATGGTTCCGCAAGGCGATTGCAGTGATGTATCCCTGGAAAGGTATGGGAATGGAAAGACGTCGGCGGCCTCCCCATCCTGATCTTTTTGCAGGACCGGAGGTGCAAGGCTGGGAATCAGGTTCATGAAATCGAATAATTTATGACTAAGGGTATTCAATTCGCTTTCCTCTACGAGAGTTTTATCGCTCCCGGTCAGGCGGTATGCGATCTCCTGGGCGGCAACGCCCGATAAGCCGCGGAAAATGGAAGCCAGCGCCTTGTCCAGCCTGCCGTTTTGGGCGGCAAGCCTAACTTGAGCTTCTTCTTTTGTAAATGATGTTGGGTCCAGCTTATCCTGCGCGGGAGGGGATTCATAGGAAAGACCCGGAAGCACCTCCCGAACACGGCTCATATCGTGGCCCACGTGACGTATGGAGTCGATGATCTTGCCATGCATGTCCACCGCAATCAGGTTGGAATGGCGGCCCATAATCTCCAGTATCAGCGTGCGGGTGGTCAAAACACCCAATTCATCGGCATTCTCTATCTCCACATGCAGCACCCGGTCGCCGCCGATTTGGCGAACGGAAAGCACGTGCCCGCTAAGCAGATGCTTGCGCATCAGCATGCAGAACATGGGCGGCTCCATGGGGTTTGAAAGGTTTTGCGCCGTCAGGTGTGCCCTGGCGTTATTCGGGCTGGCACATAATAGAAGCTTGTGGTTTTCCCCCTGGCTGCGGATGGTTAACACCAGTTCATCCTTTTCCGGTTGGGCCACCTTGTCAACGCGTCCCTGAGAAAGCTTTGCGTTAAGTTCACTGGCTACAAATTGCAGCGTCAGGCCATCCATGGGCATGGTGCTATCCTCCTTGATACGATGGAAGATATTATAATGCCAAAATACCAAATGCGCAAACGTGATTCGAAAAAGTGGCTATGGCACTTTTTCGAGCTGCACTTTTTGCCTGCTCGCTTTGCTCACGGCCGGCAAAAAGTGTAAGGAAACCTTGCTCCGCAAGCATCCCGCGCGCCCGGCTAAGCCGGGCGGCACGATTACAATTAAAGTGGTTCCACCCCTTCAATACATCCTCAACTATATGTCCGCCTGTTGTTTACAGTCTATCTAAAAAGTTGCATAACCACTTTTTAGAGTTTGCACCATTGAATAGACATTCATAGCCGGATGCATGGGGGCATACACTTTCACTGCAATCATCAAGCAAGGAGTGAGCTTTGTGAAGATCAAGCGGACGGATATCGAGCGCATCCTGATCCTATGCGCGGCGGCGCTGGTGGTG
>JAEZJP010000169.1 GCA_023415715.1 Bacillota bacterium | reverse complement strand
CCTTAAGGCTCAGTACCTTACCCTCTACCTCCCGGATAACCTTTATGAATTCCTCATCGCTTTTGCCCGTGGGGTCGTCAAGGCCCCAATCCTCCATATACCTGCAGGGCAAGTAGGGGCATGCTACATTGCAACCCATGGTCACCACTATATCCACAGGCGGGATTTCCGAAAGCAGCTTGGGGCGCTGGTTAGCTTCCATATCCAGGCCGTAAAGCTTCTTCATCAGCCGGACGGCGTCGGGGTTGATCTTATCTTTCGTTTCCGTTCCCCCCGAATAACTCTCATACGTATCGGCTGCCAAGTGATGGCTTAAAGCCTCGGCAATCTGGCTGCGGCACGCATTGTGGACGCATATAAAGGCAACTTTGGGCAACATAAATATTCCCTCCTCAGAAGATCCAGGGGCTGGCGCGTTAGCGCCTTTCCATGGCCCCCATGTATATTATACCCACTTTACATAACCTCCAGCTTGGCAAATATCTTTTTCACATCCTCGACCTTCAACATCTTGCCATAGGAGACCACCCTTCCATCCACCACCAGGGCAGGCGTCTGCATCACGCCGTATTTCGCAATTTCAAGCGCATCGCCAATATTCATGACCTCATCTGCAAATCCCATTTCCTTCACCGCCTGCCGGACATTTTCAAAGGTCATTCTGCTCTTGTCGCAGCATGCTCCAAGCACGATGAAGCGCGCGTTTTTTGCGTCATTTGCACAACATTCGCCGCCGCAGGAACATGCAGGCTTGTTTTCCTGCTTCACGCCTTCGCAGCAGGAAGTTTCCTTTGCTTTGCCATATTTGAACAATGCCATATTTCTCACTCCTTTATTCAAAATCAAAATGTCAAAAGCCAGTCATCGAATGAAGCGCAGGCGCCAACCTCTTGCAGGGCATGCAGGAATTGGTCTTCATCCGTTCTTTTATACTTATGAACAGCAGCCACCCCCGCAACTGCAGCTCGTGTTTTTCATCTTCTTGCCATCCAAAAACTTCTTTATGTTTTTCGGCATAGTGTATGGTTCATTCGCCTTAGGGGCCTTCTCTTGACCATAAACAGCCCGTAATATCGCGTTTATGATCATAGCTTTTGGCGGAACCTCATATTCCTTTCCCTCGTAGACGAACAGGCGGCAATCCACAGATTGGCTGCTGATATCGCTGCATGCTCCGCAATTGTTTTCCTTAACATCCAGGCTAATATCCTGACCGTTTACGCGGATTGTGGGCGAGGATACGAATTGATGCTGCTGTGCAAGCACCTCGTCCGTAATTTCAACCTTGTTCAGTTCAACAGAATACCCTGCCAACTTCAGTACCTGCTCAACATCATTGATTGCTCCAAGCAATGCATCATCCGTTCCCATGCAGCGATCGCAGGTCTTAAGGTCCAAGTATAGAAAATCGATTTTAATTACTTTCCCCTCCGTCCCTTCTTCCTCACAGCTGCAGTTGGAGCCACTGCAACAGCAGGGCTCCACATCCTCTCGCTTGCCATGCGGTGGCTTCCAACCGGTATCGTCCCCCACATACGTAATGGCGCCCTCAGGGCAACGGTTGCCGCAGCCATGGCAGTGGTCGATGCATTCTTCCGGATGGATCACCAAGGGCGAGGGCGCTTTGACCTTGTCATAGACGCCATGGGGGCACTTGTTTACACAGGTACCGCACTCAATGCATGCAAGATAATCAACAACAGGGTACCAATTCATTGCCATAGTATCTTCCTCCTCAAACAAGCAAATATTGAAAAGCGTTGAACAGGTATCCGACAAGAATGATCCCCACTGTCACGATTCCCACGAACAGCGCAAGCAGCTTCGGCTTCACAGCGCGTCGTAGTAGGATGATGGAAGGCAGGGAAAGGGCGGTGACAGCCATCATGAATGACAAGATGGTGCCCAGGCCCACACCTTTTGCAAATAGCGCCTCCGCAATGGGGATGGTGCCAAAGATATCGGCATACATGGGCACGCCTACAAGCGTGGCCAGAAGGACGGAGAAGGGATTCCCGCTGCCCAGAACCTGCTGTATAAAGCTCTCAGGGATCCAGTTGTGAATGGCGGCGCCGATAGCTACGCCTGCGAAAACATACAAAATGACCTTTTTTACAATGAAGCGCACCTGATCCCACGCGTAGGTTACCCTGTCGCCTTTTGTCATATCGGGAATGACCCCATCCACCCGGCTGGCCGACAGCACGAAAGGCTCGATATATTTTTCCGCCTTCATCCTGCCAATCAGCGTGCCGCAGGCCACCGCCAGCACAAGGCCCAGCAGCACATAGGCTATGGCGACCTTCAGGCCGAAGATGCTCATCAATAGTACCAGCGAGCCAAGGTCCACCAGGGGCGATGAAATCAGGAAGGAAAATGTCATGCCAAGGGGCAGCCCGGCGCTTGTGAAGCCGATGAACAGCGGAATGGAAGAGCAGGAGCAAAAGGGTGTCACCGTACCAAGCAGCGCTGCCAGAACATTGGCGCCAATCCCATGAAACCTACCCAAAATGCGCTTTGTGCGCTCCGGAGGAAAATAGCTTTGAATATAGCTGATAATGAAAATCAGTACTGAGAGCAGCGCCAGGATTTTGATCATATCGTACAGGAAAAATAAAATGCTGCCGCCTATGCCGCCTGTTATGTCCAACCCCAGGGCGCTTAAAGCGCTCCCGATCAACTGCTGTAGCCACTTCATGCCAAGAATTTGCGTTTGAAAAAAATCCCAAATGGATGATAATACCTGCATCTTAATCCCCCTTTTTTTTAGCGGGAAAAACATATTGAATTTTATCGATGTATGATCCCTGAAAAAGCCGCTTTAAGGACGGCCTCTTCAGCAGCATTCCGTATCCGCGGTAGAATCCGGTGATGCTTCCGTTGTAATAATGCTTAAAAGCTCGAAAGCTTTCCTGCTGCCTTCCCGGCTGATGCGGTAATGCGTCCACTTGCCCACCTGCCAGCTTTCCACGATCCCTGAATCACATAATATCTTCATGTGATAGGAAAGGGTGGACTGACTGATATCCATTTGTGCAAGCAGCACACAGGCGCATTTCTCGCCGCCCCGGAGCATTGCCAGTATCTCCAGCCGTTTTTCATCGCAAAGCGCCTTGAACACCCGGGCGTGATCCTGATGTGTGTCTGCCATCCTATCACCTCAAATCCAATCTATTCGATGGATCACATTATGTGCGTCAAATCGAGATTTGTCAATATATTTTTTGTAAAACAGTGTCTGTATAGCCTCGCAGCGAAGCCATTGCAAAAAACTGTCATTACAACTGTGCATTGGGGGAAGAGTATTGCCGATGC
>JAEZJP010000167.1 GCA_023415715.1 Bacillota bacterium | reverse complement strand
TTCCCAGCATAAAAAAACGCTGTACATCATTGCCATCGCGGTATTCAATATTCCGGCCGCGGCGGCCTATCTGTTTCTGACCAGAAAAAAGGAAGCGGATCAGCAGGATGACACAGGGGATTACGAGATCGACAGCCACATCCGCCAGGGCATATTTGTACTGCTGGTAGTGGCATATGAGGTCTTTTCCCTGCGCCTCCTCTTCATGGGGATGGCAGCGGACCTTTCCCCCGTCATCAAATGGCTGCTGTCCGCCTGCTTTTTGCTGATGATTGTCCACGGCCTTATAGGGAAGAAACTTCCCAAAGCACTGTATCATTTGCTGCCCGCGGCACAAATCCCGCTGATTTTGGCGGTTGACTATCTGGATGCAACCAGGAGCGGGCAATTTCTTGTGCTGGCTGTCATGGCAGGCATCGTAAACGCATTCCCGCCGAAAACCTCCAAGATCTATTCCGCATCCATGCTTACCGCCTACCTCACCATCAACATTCTGAAGGTAGTGTCAAATCCCATTATCTCGCCTGATGATATCATCAGCTACATCTACGTGAACCTGCTGGTGTATGTGATGGTGTTCATGTCATTTTACATGCTTAAAAAACAGCTTTTTTTGAACACGCAGCTTCAAGCAGCGCTGAAGACCATGAAGGAACAGTCGCGTAAGCTGGAGGAAATGGCCGTATTGGCCGAAAGAAGCCGGATCACCGGGGAAATACACGATACCGTGGGCCATACGCTGACCAGCGCAGCCATCGCCATCGAAGCCGGGGAAAAGCTTACAAAGCAGGATCCGGAGGCTGCCCGGGAAAAGCTGGTCCTGGCCCGTGAACAGGTAAGGCAGGGGCTTTTGGACATCCGCCAGGCGGTAAGGACCATCCAGGCCGGCGGAGAAAAAGATTTCCAGCCTGCCATCCACGAATGGACCGAAGACATAAAGCGCAGGACAGGCCTTGAGATCACTTCTATCATAGAGGTTCAAACAAATCTTTTGCCCATCCAGCAGAGCGTGCTGTTGAACGCCTTGAAAGAGTGTGCCACCAACAGTTTGAAACACGGCCATGCAACCCGCGCCGATCTTTTGATTCAGGAATACAAAGGCGCCGTCACCATGACCTTTACAGACAATGGCAGCGGCGCACAGGAGTTTGAGTTTGGCTTTGGCCTAAATAACATGTCAAGGCGCGCCGGCAGCATCGGCGGGACGCTTACAGCCACCGGCGAAAAGGGTGAAGGCTTTACGGTAAGCATCACCATTCCCACAGGCAGCGCGACTGGAGGTGACAATGCATGAACGCCATCCGCATTCTGCTGGCAGACGACCAAACCATCATCAGGGAAGGCATCCGGTCTTTGCTTACGTCGCATGAGGACCTATCCGTAATCGGGGAGGCCGGTGACGGCGAAGCGGCCGTTGCACAGGCCCACAAACTGAAGCCCGACGTGGTGCTCATGGACATCCGCATGCCGAAAATGGACGGCGTGGAGGCCACAAGGCTGATCAAGGGGGAACAGCCCGAAACAGTGGTCATTGTGCTTACCACCTTTGACGACGACGAATACGTGATCAAAGCCATGACCTACGGCGCTTCAGGCTACCTGCTCAAGGATATAGGCAGCGATAAGCTGGTGGAAGCCATCCGGGACGGCATGAACGGCAGCATCATCCTGCCCGGCAGGATCGCGGCCAAGATCACCTCCCGCCTTTCGCCTTTGGCCTCACCAAGCGTTCATGCGGAAGACTTCACCCAGCGGGAGGTGGAAATCATCCGCCTGATGGCATCAGGGAAAAGCAATGGCGAGATCGCGCAGGCCTTATACTTAACCGTAGGAACGGTGAAAAATTATATCAGCCAAATCTACATGAAGCTGAATGTAAGTGACCGGGCCAACGCCGTGATCGTTTTTAAGAAGATGGGGTTTTAAGCAGCAATCACATTGCATTGATAAATGCTCGGAACATCAACTCCAGCATTATCCATTCCACCTCCGCTCGTGTCATCCTGAGCGTAGCGAAGGATCTTATTGCCAAACATAAAAGATTCTTCGCCACTCCGTTCCTCAGAATGACATTGCACGCATAATTGAACGATACTTTTAAGGCAGATTCTCTCCGCCTCTATTTTAGTGCCAATATTCATATGACTCCTTATATGACTCCAGTCACTTATCACATGATCCTCCTTATTGGTATCATCAGACCGTACCAAACAAGGAGGTATTCAATATGAACGGTTTTGTGTTCACCAAGGAACTCATCCTCATGCTTCTGCCCCTTGTAGCCATCCAGTTGGGGCTTGCCATCTACTGCGCGCTGAAGATTTTCAGGGAGGGCGTACAAAACCTGAACAAATGGCTGTGGCTTGTGATCTGCGTGTTTGTAAACCTTCTGGGCCCGATGCTGTTTTTGATCATCGGCAGAAAGAAGGCCTACTGATGATCACCGTAAGAAACCTGAAAAAGATCTTCCATTCATTCGAAGCGCTGAAGGGCATCGACCTGAATGTAAAAGACGGCGAGATATACGGCTTTATCGGTCACAACGGCGCAGGTAAATCCACCACCATGAACATCCTGTCCGGGCTTTCCCGGCCAAACGGCGGCACATGTGTTGTCAATGGCAGGGATGTATTGAAAACCGCCCACCCAAGCGACCTGGATATAGGATACCTTCCGGAAGACCCCCGGTTTTACCCCTGGCTCACCGCGCGGGAAACGTTGGAATACCTGGGCAACAGCGGGAAAAGCACCGTTACGAAGGACCGCGTGCAGGAAATGCTTCACTGGGTGGGCCTTGAGGATGCTTCAAACCGCCGGGTAGGCGGGTTTTCCAGGGGCATGAAACAGCGGCTGGGCATTGCCTCCGCCATGATTCATAATCCCGCCCTGCTGATCCTGGATGAGCCTTCCTCCGCGCTGGACCCAGAGGGCCGCAGCGATGTGCTCCGCTTGATGAAGGATTTAAAACAAATGGGCAAGACGGTATTCTTTTCCACCCACATCCTGAACGATGTGGAGCGTGTGTGCGATACGGTAGGCATCATCGCCTCCGGAAAAATGATTGAGGAAAAGCCCCTTCACGACATCCAAAGGGACCACATTCTGCCTGTCTATGACATCGAGCCTTCCTTCCCGCTAAACGGGGAAGTTATAAAAAGGCTGTGCGCGCTGCACGGCGTGACGGATGTTCGTGTCAAGGATGACCTTGTCACCGTCACCGCCAGGGATGCGGATGCACTGTCCAAACAACTCATGGGCTTTTTTGCAGCCGGGGATATCCCCGTCAAATCGCTCACGCTGCACAAGCATACGCTGGAGGATATTTTCCTGAAGGAGGTGAACGGCCTTGAAAAATGAAATATCAAAAGAAATGCGCTACGGCCTGCGCAACGGCAGGTTCCTGATCCTGGCGGCGGGCTTTTTGTTCTTTGCTATGCTGACCCCGGTCATGATGAAGCTGGTCGTCCCCTCCGTGATGCAAAGCCAGATGCCGGGCTTAACACCCGAAGTCATCCAGCAGATGTTTCAAATGACGCAGATCCAATGCATCCAAAGCTATATGGGCGACGTGTTTGAAATTGGTTCCGTGATCGTGGCCTTCACATTGTGCGGTTTATTGGCACAGGAAATCAAGGACAATACGCTTGTATTGCCCCTGTGCTCCGGAAAGCGGTTTATGAAGATCGCCGGCGCAAAGCTTCTGGTATTCGGCACGGCGCTGGTCCTGATCCTGACAGCGGCGCTGGCTATCGATTACGCGTACGCCGGGCTTTTGTTCTCCTTTGATATAGCCTTTTTGCCCATAATACTCGGCGGGCTTTTGCAGGGCGTCTATATGGTGTTCCTGGTCGCAAGTTTACTCATGTGGGGGGCGATCATCAAAAAGCCCATCGCAGCCGGGTTTGTTACGCTTGGCGTTGCATACGGCACAAGCTATATTGGAAGCTTGCTGGGTATTTCCGCTTACCTGCCTTCCGGCCTTCTGGATGCGGCCATGAGTTTAAACGCAGCTCCGGCACCCAACATGATGCAGACATTGCTGATCACCATCGCCCTGATCCTGGCCTTTATGGGTATCACTCTGCTTAGGCTAAGGCACATGGAATGGAACCAAAGGTAGACCATTCTCGTATTTTGTCAACTACATAAGTTACGAAATTCACAAGCTCTGGCAGAGAGGTCAACAAACAAACGATGCCGTAGGGCGCTTTGGCCCGGCACGCCGTGTGCTGCCTTGATTCAAAGTCCGAAAAATCCAACCTGCGGCGCGCCGGGTCGTCGCGCCCTACAGCTTTTCTCCGCCTATCTACCCTGTTTCGTTTCTTCTGTTGTTGTCAGTCCACTTGAAACGGCATGTTATATGGATTCCTTCGCGGCGGTCATCGTAAAGATGCCGCCGCTAAACTTTTGGGTTTTGCCGCCGATCACGATTTCTGCCTGCACGTTTTTAGGAATTTCGATCTCAAAATGAATCGCGTCTCCATCATACCGCCACTCACTGCGGATAAGCCCGTATGCTGTTTCCAATGATGATTTTACAAAACCCAGGCGCTCGTCCGGCTGCGGCGCGATACGGACCTTTACATACCCCGGCGCTTCCTCAACAGGATTTATGCCGGCGGCAACCGAGAACATCCAATCCCCCACTGCACCGTAGGCATAATGGTTGAAGGAATTCATATCGGTGCTCCACATGGTCCCGTCTTCCTTTAGACCATCCCAATGCTCCCAGATGGTGGTGGCGCCCATCTTCACCGAAAACAACCAGGAGGGGAAAGACTCCTGCAAAAGCAGGGAATAGGCCAGCTTCCCATAGCCGTTCTCAGACAGCACGTGTAAAAGGTACGGTGTGCCTACAAAGCCCGTGCTAAGATGCGTGCCGTTGTCGATGATCATCTTGACCAGGGACGCAGCCACGGCTGCCCTGTCTTCGCATAAATCAAACTTAAGCGCCAGCACATGGGCCGTCTGGGTGGGGCGTGACAGCTTTCCGTCCGTCATGTATTTTCCCCTGAAGGCTTTTACGATGCGTTCATGCAGATCCTCATATTCACGCATATCCCAACCCAGCACCTTTCCTGCTTTCACAAGAAGATGCATGGAATTTGCGTACATGGCGGTGGCGATCAGCCCTTCGTCCGTGCTGCCCTTGTAGCTTCCGGATGGCGCGTCCAGCCCCAGCCAATCGCCGTAATGCGCGCCGGTGTCCCACAAAGCTTCTTCTGTGCCCTGGCGCCTTATATATTCCACCCAGCTTTTCATGCTTTCAAACTGTTCCGCCAAAATTGTCCTGTCGCCATAGCTTACATACATCTGCCAGGGACAAATGCAGGCGGCGTCACCCCAGGCGGCCGATCCGCTGCCGCCCCGCGCCTCGGGCTTCATAAGGGTACCAAAAGAGCGCCCCGCATCCCTTGTCAGCACATCGGGTATCACCGCGGGCACGCTGCCGTCCGCATACTGGCATGACTTCAAATCGTGCAGCCATTTTTGAAAGAACTTATGCACGTCAAAGTTGTACGCCGCAGTCTTTATGAATACCTGGGCGTCACCCGTCCAGCCAAGGCGCTCGTCACGCTGGGGGCAGTCGGTAGGCACATCGAGAAAATTTCCCTTCTGTCCCCAGATAATGTTTTGATAAAGCCTGTTTACAAGCGGATTTCCACACTCAAAATGCCCTGTGCGCTTCATATGGGAATGGACAACGATGGCGGTGAAGTTCTCTTTCCTGATTTCTTCCGGCCAGCCAATCAGTTGTATATAGCGGAAGCCGAAGAAGGTGAAACGGGGCTTAAACGTGTTCTTCCCTTCCGCAAGGATGCAGGTGAACTCCGCCTTGGCGCTGCGCAGGTTGGCAGTGTAGAAGTTTCCATCCCTGTCCAGCACCTCCGCGTGGCGGACGGTCACTTGATGTCCCGCCGGGCCGGATATGGTGAATTGCACATATCCCGTCAGGTTCTGGCCAAAGTCAATAACATCTTCGCCTTTTGGCGTCCTGAAGACGGTAACAGGCGAAAGATGCTCCTGCTCGCATACTTCCTCCCCCTCCTGGGGCAGGAGGATATCTTTGGGCAGCGGCACGCATACGGCAGTTTGCCAATCCCGTGGCAGTACACGCCCGTCCGCCGTCTCCCCGTCGTAGATGGTGCTGCACAGGACATCCGACCCGGCCCACTGCCAGCTTCCGTCAGTGACGATGTCGTCCAACCTGCCGTCTTCGTATTGAAGCTGAAGTGTGGCGATCAATGCCACTGGGCCAAAGCCCGGATGCTGCTTATCCCATCCCAGCCGGCTGCCGTACCAGCCCGGGCCTACCGTAACGCAAAGCTCGTTGCTTTCCGTTAGCAGCGCTTTTACATCATACGCTTGCACCTGAAGACGCTTTTCATAATCCGTCCAGCCGGGAGCCAGCACAAAGCGGCCCACCCGCACACCGTTGATTGCTGCTTCATACACACCCAAAGCTGTAATATACAGCGTTGCGCTTAGCACCTTCTTTATAGAAAACACTTTGCGGAAAACAGGGGCGGCCTTTGAGTCCTTCATCCCGCCGGAAATCCATTTGCCATGAAGAATGTCCCGCATAATAGCTCTCCTTTGCACTTTTTGCTCTCCATCATTCCTGCATTCTAATTCTGCACAGGAACTGATTTCCCTTGCAAACTTTAACAAACCTTTTCTGTGTGACAAAGTCACGGAGCAAAAAAGAAACTTCGGGTAAACTTATCATGAAAATCCGGAGTCTTCCTTTGTTAATTATAAAACAATAAGAGGGTGCTGTCATGGGGAAAAAGGTACTGATCGTGGGCGGCGTGGCCGGCGGGGCCAGCACGGCGGCAAGGCTTAGGCGGCTTGACGAAACGGCGGAAATCATACTCTTCGAACGGGGCGAATACATCTCCTACGCCAACTGCGGATTGCCCTATCATGTGGGGGATGTAATCAAATCCAGGGAATCGCTATTGCTGCAGACGCCTGAGGGCATGAAGGCAAAATTCCGCCTGGACGTGCGTACCCTTAAGGAAGTGGTTGCCATCGACCGGGAAAACAAGTCCGTCACCGTCAAGGATCTCGTAAAGGATGCCACCTACACTGAGACCTATGATGTGCTTGTCCTGGCCCCCGGCTCCTCGCCGCTGACACCTCCCATCCCCGGCCGGGAATCGCCTCGCGTCATGACGCTATGGACAGTTCCGGATACTGACCGCATCCGTTCCTTCATCAAGGAGCACAACGCAAAAAGCGCCGTTGTGGTTGGCGGCGGCTTCATCGGCCTGGAGATGGCTGAAAACCTGAATCATGCGGGCCTTGATGTAACCATTGCTGAAATGCTGGACCAGGTAATGGCCCCCCTGGACTATGAAATGGCGCAGCTATTGCACGAGCACCTCACGGAAAGCGGCGTGCACCTGTGCCTTTCCGACGGCGTGGCATCTTTTGAAGACATGGTCAGCGGCATCACCGTGAAGCTGAAAAGCGGCAAGGAAATAAAAACCGATCTGGTGATCCTCTCCATCGGCGTGAGGCCCAACAGCGTTTTGGCCAAGGATGCAGGGCTTACAGTCAGCCCCGCCGGCGGCATTGTTACAGACAGTCATATGCGCACCAGCGACGAAAGTATCTATGCCGTAGGCGACGCGGTGGAGGTGGAGGATTTTATCTTCAAGGGCCGGACCATGATCCCGCTGGCCGGTCCCGCCAACCGCCAGGGCCGCATTGCGGCTGACAACATTGCGGGTCTTGATACAAGTTACAAGGGCACCCAGGGAACGGCCATTGCCAAGGTGTTCGACCTTGCCGCCGCTGCCACCGGGGCCAATGAAAAAGCGCTCAAAAAGCAGGGCCTTGCCAAGGGTAAAGATTACGAGACCATCATCATCACCCAAAACTCCCACGCGGGGTATTATCCTGGTGCGACGCCCTTGACAATAAAGCTTCTCTTTAAAAAGGACGGTTCAAAGATATTCGGCGCGCAGATCGTTGGCCGGGAGGGCGTTGACAAGCGCATCGACGTCATCGCCACCGCCATCCGGCTAAATGCCTCCATTCTGGATTTGAAAGACCTGGAGCTTGCCTATGCACCGCCCTATTCCTCTGCCAAGGATCCTGTAAACATGTTAGGCTTTGTGGCTGAAAACATGCTCACAGGCAAGGCTGACTTGGCAGACTGGGACGCTCTGGACCACAGCAGCGGCAGCACCGTGCTGGATGTGCGGGAGGAAGCCGAGCGCATGGTCTATGAGGTGCCTAATTCAAAGCATATTCCTCTGGGGAAGCTGCGTGATAGGCTTACAGAGTTGGATAAATCCAAAGAAACCGTTGTGTTCTGCGCCATTGGCGTGCGGGCCTATAATGCGGCGCGCATTCTCAAAGAGAACGGCTTTACGAACGTCAAGGTCTATCCCGGCGGCACAAAATTCTATGTTTCCACCCACTATCAAAATAAGGAGGCGTCAGCAATGCTTCAATCCGCCGCCGTTTCCGATTCCGGCCACCAAAACGTAGAGGATGTGGCCGTCGCCTCCATGCGCCTGGACTGCTCCGGCCTGCAGTGCCCCGGTCCCATCATGAAAGTGTTTGAAACCATGAAGGGCCTGAAGGACGGCGATGTGATCGAGGTATCCGCCAACGATCCCGGCTTTGCCCGTGACATCGTATCCTGGTGCCGCCGCACGAACAACACGCTTGTGCAAAATATCCACCGGGGCAACGAATACGTGGCGCTGGTGAAGAAGGGATCATCTGCCGCATCTGTTAAGGATTCAGGCCGTGGCGCAGACGGCAAGACCATTATTGTATTCAGTGGCGATCTGGACAAAGTTCTTGCTTCCTTCATCATCGCCAACGGAGCAGCCGCCATGGGCCGGCCCGTCACCATGTTCTTTACCTTCTGGGGCCTGAACGTGCTGCGCAAGGGCAATCGGCAAAAGGTGCAAAAGTCTATGGTCGAGGCCATGTTCGGCGGCATGATGCCGCGCGGCGTCAACAGATTGAAGCTTTCCAAAATGAACATGGGCGGCATGGGTACCGCCATGATGAAAATGGTCATGCGGCAAAAGAATGTGGATTCCCTGGAAGAGCTCATGAAAAAAGCCATGCAAAGCGGCATCAAGCTGGTCGCATGCACCATGAGCATGGACGTGATGGGCATCCGCAAGGAAGAGCTCATTGACGGTGTGGAACTTGGCGGCGTAGGAGCTTACCTGGGGGACGCCGAGGAGTCGAATGTGAACTTGTTTATTTGAGCAGGGGCTCTGCCCCTGCACCCCGCCCAAGGGATATCATCCCTTGGGAATCCCATTCATATTTATAATAAAAGCATGCGGGTCAAATCGACCGGCATGCTTTTTTCTGCTAATTATGCTAAACGACTGCTATTCTTTCGCTCCTGCACGCAGCTCATTGAGCGGCTTGCACAGGATTTCATTCACCTTCAGGCCCGCAAGATTTCGGGAGGACGCCGCCTGCATGACAAGTGCCGTATCGGCCCCGCGGCCCGTACCGGCGATTGCAATCACGGTTTCCCCCGTATCCACTTGTCCGCCGTCTGTTGCCATCAGCACAATTTCAAAGCACACCTTCACCCCTTCGCTGATGCAGCGCAGGAAATTGGCAATAGCAGTCGGCGTATGATTGTCATACAGCTTTTCGGTATGGAAGAGCATGGTGCCAAAATGCACCTCATGCCCGGCTGCCTTCAGCTTTTGCACCGTTTCTTTCGGAAAGGTGTTCTCCTTTTTGAAAAAATCGAACTGGTGGGGGACGATCACCAGCTTCACATCCGTATCCTTAAAAAATTCCATGGCTTTTAAGGCCGTCGCACCCGTGGTGGAAGCCAGCGCAAGCTTTTTGACGCCCGATCCCTGAAGGCGCTCTTTCACCATCTCAAAGGTTTCAGCGGTATAATCTCCTCTCGCATCCTCAAAATAAACAATCTTCTTTTCCAGCATGAATCCCCATCCTGTCCTTTGGCTGTTTTTCCATGATAACAGCTTGTCGCCTTATCAAGGAAGGCCATTTATGGTATGATTGTAAATCACAGGAACATCCCATGCAAGAGCGCACTTTTTTGTAAGCTGGTTCCCAAACGGGAACCGTTTTGCGGAGGCCGGGCATGATTACATTCAAGGAAAAGACCTACGCCTGCCCCATGGAAATGACAATCGACTTGATAGGCGGCAAATGGAAAGCCCTTCTTTTGTGGAACCTTTCCTTGGGCACACACCGTTTCAGCGAATTGAAAAGGCAGTTTCCGGGTGCAACGCAAAAAATGCTGACTCAGCAGCTGCGCGACCTGGAAAACAACGGCCTCGTTTCCCGCAAGGTGTATGCCGAAGTTCCGCCCAAGGTGGAGTATAAACTCACCGATTTTGGCATGACGCTGATGCCCGTACTCACAGCCATGAACCAATGGGGAAGGGATTACTTAAGCGGGAGGGAATAATGGCCTTATAGGTACTGTTACCCCTCCAGTTTCCCGCAATCCGCTTCCGTCCAGATATAAGCCAGCACATCCGGCAGGGGTTCAAAGCCTAAAGCCTTAGCCAGCGCTTGCGATTCCTTCCGGTACGGCCAGGTGCACCAATCCGGCTCGATGTTCCGTTTGAGCAATTCAACGATCAATGTGGCCGCTGCTCTCTTGGCATAACCTCGCCCGCGATATCCTTCCTCTGTGCCCACGTCCAGTTCCGCATGGCCCTTGCCCAGCATAAAGGCGGAACAGAAGCTGACGCATGCGCCGTCCTTGATGATCCTGCATACGGGATACGAAACTGAAGAGCCGCAATCTTGTTCTTCCGCTAATGTTACCTGTACTTCGGCAGGTTCTTTCATATGGCTTAACGCTGCCTGAAACAATTCCCTATTCAACGTAAACCGCTTGCGAACATCTTTGACGCCATGATGGCGCTGAAAAGCATCATCCAGAATGGGGTGCCACGCTTCATCGGGGCAAAAGACAATGGCTTCCGGTTGGTGCGTTGCCTTCAAATAGCTGTCAAACAGCATGGAATGAAGCCGCCCGGCAGCATCCGGGAAATGCGCATCACCCGCCACAAAATGAAAGCAAAATGGCGTGGTCAACAGCGCCAGGGAGCTGTCCCCCTCCTTTTCCAGCAATAATTCGCCTGGATATTGCCCTTCCAAAGAGGAATAAATGACAGGTATGCTGTGCCTGTAAGCCTCAAACAAGACTGAGCAATTCTTTTTCTCCTGATCATGAATGCGAATCATATAGCATCACCATTTCTAGAATATGGAATTACATTTATCATATATTTATGCTTCTTGCGTGTCAAGACTATGTTTAAACGCAGGCGGTTCAGAATTCTTCTACAACGATTTGAACAAGTATGGTTCAATATATGTAACTGTCTTGAAAACAACTTGCTATTGCCTTACTAACAAACCTCCCCCAGTCTCCTTCGTCGGCAGCCCCCTCCAAAAGCCTTCCCCTTGAGGGGAAGGTGGCGCCGCAGCGCCGAATAAGGTGTCCTGCACTATCGTCTATGCAACCATTTCCACCTCATCAGTCTCCTTCGTCGACAGCTTCCCCTCAAGGGGAAGCCTTTTGGAGAGCCTCCCTCTTGGAGGCTCCGGAACACCGCCCCTGCCTGTGGCTCCGTAGCCGAAGCGCCGCCTGTGGCGGGTGAAGCGAGGCGGAGGAGGCTGGCGAAACGAGCAATGCGAACGATAGTGAGCAGTGCGACAATTGAGCCAGATGGAGGGAAATGGGCGGTGTGGAGGAGGCTGGCGAAACGGGTTCCGAAGCTGAGCGCCGCCTGTGGCGGAAAAAGCGAAGCTGAGGAAGCGGTCGAAACAGAGCGATGCAAGCGACAGCGAAGCAGCGCGAC
>JAEZJP010000161.1 GCA_023415715.1 Bacillota bacterium | reverse complement strand
GCCATTTTCCATCATTTGAAAAATATCCGCCGGCTCAGCGTAAGCCCCTGGTCGAACGTCAGAGAGGCTGCGGAGCGGATCGGTACAAAGGCTATCTATTCCTGGAAGCCCAACCCCGCGGAGATCTGTACGGGGTTTGATGAGGAGAGCATGCTTCATAAGCTTAAACAGGTAGCCGCCTGTACCCGTGACTGCTTCGTGGAGATCATCCTGAAGGATATCCGCACCTGCGGCCATACGCCGTATCACCTACAGCGGTTTATCCATCTGGTCAATATAGCTTTTGAGCGGGCATAAACCCTAAAAGAAGAAACATAGAATAGGTTTGACAGGGTATATGTGCACGCGTGTGCAGAATATTTATAAGAAGTACAACAAGATCCTTGACGAAAGAAGGGAAAATGCAGTATAATCTCTATATAAACGCAAGGAACGCGAAAGATTTCAGAAAAATAGATCGATATTTGTAGAAATAAAGCACCTGCGTGCAAAAATTTTGCAACCGTGTGCAAAGAAAGAGAGATGCTGCATGAAGGTCACATCCACACAAATCGCCAAGAAGCTCGGTGTCTCCAGGAGCACGGTCAGCCGGGCGCTCAGCGGATATCCCCATGTGGAAGAGGATTTGCGTCAGAAAATTTTGGCATTGGCTGGCGAAATGAATTACCGGCCCAACCAGGCTGCGCAATCCTTGGCCAAGGGTGACAATCTCCTGATTGGCGTTGTGATCTATAACAGGCCTATGGATTATTGGGAGCAGGTGCTGCAGGGGGTTGAGTTGGCGCAGCGCCAGCTTCACGATTACGGCGTGGTTGTGGAGACGGTCATTTCGGATATCTCCAAGCCGGAGGAACAGGTGGATGCACTGAACGACCTGGTTGCAAGGGGCGCCAAGGCCGTTGCTGTAGCGCCATCCGACCCGCAGGCGCTGGCCGGCACCATCGACAAGCTCATGCAGGATGGCATCCAGGTGATCCTGCTCAATACGGATGTCCCCCAATCAAGCCGCCTTTGCTATGTGGGCAGCGACTATATCCAGGCCGGAAGGCTGGGAGGAGAACTTATCTGCCGCTTCCTTTCCGGCAAGGGCAAGGTGGCTGCGATTGCCTACGATGACCCCGGAACCATGATCCCCCAGAAGCTCACCGGTTTTCGGGAAGAGTTAAGCAGGTTCCCGGGCGTGGAACTTCTTGGACCCTACAAGTTTTCCCGCGTAGGGGAACGGGTGTATGAAAACACGCTGGAAATGATCAAAAATCAGCAGCCGGACGCCATCTACATGACCTACGGCCAGCTGGAGGATGTGGCACGTGCGGTGGAGGATGCGGGCCTTGCGGGCAAGGTGGCCCTGATTGGCTTTGATGTTTCCCCGCAGGGGATCGGTTACCTGCGCAAGCGGGTTGTTTCAGCCATCATCGGCCAGGAACCCGAGCAGCAGGGTATGCTGTGCGTACGTATCCTCTACGATTATCTGGCCTGGAATATCCGCCCCAAAAGCAGTGTGATCCACGCACGGCTGGAAGTGGTTACGGCACAAAACAGCGGTTATTTCCGCAAAAATACACTGAATGCCTCTACCTATTATTTATGATGGAAAAAAGCCTTGTTAATGAAAGGGAGGATGGCTTATGACAACCGCTGCCCTGCAGCTGAACAAACGAAAGCAGCCCCGGATGGCTAAGTTTAAAAAGGGGTTAAGCGCAGGGAAATACGTCTATATCATGTTTCTGCCGGTAGCCGTCTATTACATTCTTTTTTGCTATCTTCCCATGTATGGCATCATCATCGCATTCCAGGATTACAAGCCTGGCATGAGTTTTTTTGCGGGTGCGAACTTCGTTGGCCTCAAAAATTTTCAGGAGCTTTTTTCCAGTCCCATGATCGGGAAGCTGATCAGGAACACACTGATGCTCAACGTCTGGGAATTGGTCATAGGGTTTCCGGCGCCAATCATCCTGGCGCTGCTCCTCAATGAGATCAGGAGCAGCAAGTTCAAGCGCACCGTTCAAACCATTTCCTATCTGCCCCATTTCATCGCCATGGTGGTGGTTATCGGCATCGTTAAGGATGTCCTGTCCTCGGATGGGCTCTTCAACGAGATCCGCCAGTTTATACATGTGCATGTAATGGGTAAACCCCTTTCCACATTTATTCCTCTCCTATACCTGGATGTACCTGCATACTTCCGGCCTATCTATACCCTGTCAGGGGTATGGCAGGGGGTAGGCTGGGGCTCCATCCTGTACTTGTCCACCTTGTCAAGCATTGATCCCCAACTGTATGAGGCTGCGGAGATCGATGGTGCAGGGCGGTTCCGGAAAATGTTTTCCATCACGCTTCCGGGCATTTCTCCCACCATTATCATCATGCTGATCTTCGCCGTTGGCGGCCTGATGAGCTCGGGCTTTGAAAAGCTGATCCTCCTGTATAAGCCCCTCACTTATGATGTGGCCGACACCCTGGGCACCTATGTGTACCGCAAGGGCCTGGAAGAAGCCCGCTACAGCTTTTCCACAGCGGTCAGCCTGTTTTCGACCATTGTGAACTTTATTTTGGTCATGGCTGTCAACAGGGTGAGCCGCGCGGTCAGCGAGACCAGCCTATGGTAAGGGAGGAAGCCGTATGAGGAAAAAACGCACCGTTGGCGATTGGATTTTTGATACCGTTAACTATATGCTGCTTCTGTTTCTGGTGGTAATTACCCTTTATCCCCTATGGCATGTGCTGGTGACATCCTTTGCAAGCCCTGAAGCCATTACCAAGTATGGCTCCATGCTGATTTGGCCCCAAGGCTTCAATCTGAAGTCCTATCAATATGTATTCAGCAACCCTATGATCGGCATCGGCTACCAGAACACCATTCTGCTGGTGGCTGTAGGTACGTCCCTCAGTATGCTGATGACCTGCCTGGGTGCGTATGCCCTGTACTGCAAGTGGCTTATGGGCAGAAAGCTCTTCATGCTTCTTGTGACCATTCCCATGTTCTTTGGCGGCGGATTGATCCCAAGCTACCTGCTGGTCCGCCAGCTGGGGCTGTACAACAGCTTCTGGGCGCTGATCCTGCCCGGTGTTTTAAGTTCCTGGAACATGATCATGATGCGCACCTTCTTTCAGGGGATACCGGATTCCCTGCCGGAATCCGCCCGGATTGACGGAGCAAACGACATCCATATCCTGTTCCGGATCATGATCCCGGTGTCTATCCCTATCATGGCGGTTATGATCCTGTTTTACGCCGTTGGCTATTGGAACGCCTGGTTTGGCGCTTCGATCTATCTGAAGGACAGGAACAAGTTCCCCCTCCAACTCGTCATGCGGGGCATCCTCATCAGCGGCAGCCAGCGCGATTTTGACACAGGCTATATTTCCGGCGCCAACAAGACGCAAATCTTCAAGGGCCTCAAATATGCGACGGTCATCGTTTCCACCGTGCCCATCCTTTGCGTATATCCTTTCCTGCAGAAATATTTCGTCAAGGGGATCATGGTAGGTTCCCTCAAGGGCTGAAGTCACAACGCCCAAGGGCGTGGACATATAATAAAAGGAGGTTTTCCCATGAAAAAGCTGTTCTCAATGGTTCTCTGCCTGACCATGCTTTTCACCATGACAAGCATAGCCATGGCGGAAACCGCCCCCGCGGCTGCAACGTTCTCTATCTGGACCTGGATGGGCTCCGCTGAAGGCTGGGGCTGCGAAAGCTACGACCAGGTTGCCTGCTTCCAGGAGGCCTCGAAGGCCACCAACACCACCGTCACATGGCAGATGGAAAGCGACACAAACACCTTTGACCTGATGATGTCCTCCGGTGACACAACCGACGGCATCTATTATGCGTGGAATCCGGTCAGGACCGCCACCTATTCTACGGCAGGCCTGATCCAGAACATCGCTTCTTTCATTCCGCAATACATGCCCAACCTGAACGCATTGATTGAAAGTGACCCCATGGTGAAAAAACAGCTGGTCTCAGCTGACGGCGGCATCTACTTCGTGCCCTGGATCACAGCGGACAAGCGGCTGGTCTATGGCGAAGGCTTCGGCATCCGTCAGGACTGGCTGGATGCGGCCGGCCTTGCTATGCCCACCACGCCCGATGAATTCTACACCGCTTTGAAGACCTTCCGTGACAAGGATGCCAACGGCAATGGCCAGAACGACGAGATCCTGACCGGCTACCCTTCCCAGATCAACCGGCTGACCTACGCTTTCGGCACCGCTGATGACTTCCACTATGCAGAGGATGGCAAAACCGTCTTGTACGGTCCCACCACCGAAAACTACAAGGCTTGGCTGACCTTCATGAACAAGCTGTACACCGAGGGGATCCTGGACCCGGACTACTTCTCCTGGGACAGCGACATCTACATGAAGAAGGCACAGGAAAACCGCGTGTCCGCCTATTGCGACAACCCCGGCGTGTTCGGCACCATCATGAAGGATGGCGCTTCCAACGGTATCACCATGAATTACGTTCCAATGGGTTACCTGCAATATAACGGCAAGAGCCTGAACCTGTCCTCCGCTACCCGCCGCTATGTGCAGCCCTACGGCATCGCCGTCGCCACTTCCTGCAAGGATGTAGGCCGTTTCCTGCAATACCTCGATTTCTTCTTCACACCTGCCGGCAACGACCTGCTCAACTGGGGCGTCGAAGGCGTCTCCTACACCGTGGCAAACGGCGAAAAGCAGTACACCGACAAAGTGCTGAACGATCCCAACTACGAAGCCACCACTGCTCTTTCCCAGTTCGCGCTTCCCACCTTCGTAGGCATCCAGTCTTACGACGCACAGATGAAGCTGCTCACCGAAGCGCAACGTGCCTTTAATGCCGTGTGGGCCGCCAGCGATTCCTCCTTCGCCATCGAGCCCTTCCTTGCCTTCACTCCCGAGGAGATCGAAGTCAACACCGCCAAGCTGACCGACCTTAATACCACCCGCGATTCTTGGCGCGACAAGTTTATCACCGGCGAAAAGAACATTGAAACCGATTGGGAAACCTACGTAGGCGAGCTCAAGTCCTTCGGCGTGGATGATCTAACCGCTATCCGCCAGGCCGCCAGCGACCGCTACCAGGCCAAGTAATACTAATTCCAAACATTAATGCGTCGTCGCGGCGGCTCTTTTCGTGCGGAACAGCGTCGCTTTATGCCCGGCTTGCTCAATCGGTGCGCTGCTGCGCTGCCGCTTGCATCGCTTGTTTTGCAAGCTTCCTCCGCCCATCTTATTGCCGCCACTGGCGGCAGCCGGGCTACGGAACCCAACGTAGCGCTGCTACGCCTCGCTCCGGCTCCTTGTCCCGCATCAAAAATAGCTCGCCGCTTTGGTCGCATTAATATTTTCCATTAGTATAAAGCGTAAACAAACAGGGAATCACGTTTTACTCTTTAATTTAATACAACTCCCTACCAAGCAGGCTGCCCCTCTTGGCCGGGATTCGCATCCGCCATGGCGAATGCTGTCCTTGCCAAGGGGTGCAGCCCCTTGTATTTGATACTAATTCCAAATATCAATGCGTCGTTGCGGCGGCTCTTTTCGAGTGGTGCATCGTCGCTTTATACCCGGCTTGCTCAATCGGCGCGCTGCTGCGCTGCCGCTTGCATCGCTTGTTTTGCAAGCTTCCTCCGCCCATCTTATTGCCGCCACTGGCGGCAGCCGGGCTACGGAACCCAACGTAGCGCTGCTACGTTTCGCTCCAGCTCCTTGCCCCACATCGAAAATAACTCGCCGCTTTGGACGCATTCATATTTTCCATTAGTATTACGGAGGTCATTATGGATTTTCTTGAGCTTGTCCCGGTTCCCGGAATGGTCCTTACAACGAATGTGTGCTTTGCGCCCGGTACCTATGATTTTCGCGGCCGGGAAGGGCTTGTGATCGGGGCGGACGATATTACAATCGACGGAAACGGCGCCGTATTGGCGGGGGGCTGCGAACCCACCCAGGAAAGGGCGGAAACCACGGGGAATGAATTTGGTTACGGTGAAAACCGCGCGGCCAATAACGGCGCTGCCCTGGGCTTTTTCGGCACGGGGTTAAGGCTTGAGAACAGTAAAAATGTCACAATCCGCAATCTGACCGTGAAGGGCTTCGATCAGGGAGCCATCCTTCAAAACTGCGAGCGGATCACCCTCTCAAATTGCGATTTTTCAAAGTGCTTTTCGGACCCGGCCTGGGGGTGGGACGAGCACGGGTTCCATGGCGGAATTTTGATGATTTGTTCCTCCCGTTGTGTTGTGAAGGACTGCCAGGCGAATTATGTCTGGGATGCGCTTAACATGCGCCATAGCCATTTCAACCTCATTGAGAACAATCATTTTGCCCATACGTCCGATACCGGCCTGAAGCTTTGGAACGCATGCGACAATATGATCGTCAGGAACAATTTCTCCTACGGCATCCGCATTGATCCGGGCGAGGTGCATGCCAGGGATTCCTCCGGCGTACTGATTGAGTCCGGCTCCAACCGGAATTATTTCTATCAGAATGATATAACCCATGGCGGGGACGGTCTGTTCATCCGTGTGCTGAATGGATGGATGTCCACCCACAATGTGTTTGAAGATAACGACTGCTCCTATGCAAACAACAATGCCGTGGAGGCATGGGCCGATCACAATACCTACATCAGAAACAAGGCCAATTATTCCAGTTACGGATTCTGGCTGGGCAACTCTGACCATATCCGCCTGATTGAAAACGAAGCCGCCTTCAACGGCGGCATACAACATAACGCCCCGGAGGCCTTCGGAAATTGCGGCATCGCCATCGTCAACGGCTCCGGCAGCCACAGCGTGCTGCAAGGCAATTTCATACACGATAATTTCGGCCCAGGGTTCGCCATCCGCCATAGTGCCGAGCAGCCCTCCTGCCATTTTGTCGTCCAGGGAAACAGGATCGAAAACAACCGGGATTGCGGCCGCTACCGGGGTCACGGCATTTACCTTAAGAACGCCAGGCTTCTAACCTTTGCCGGGAACCACTTCTTAACGAACTATGGAGAAGAGGTTTGCATGGACGGGAACGTGGCGGATATCGTGCGTTTGTGCGGCTCCGGGGAGCCTCTCCCCGAGCTTTCCATTGTATATGAGCCCAGGCTTACGCTTGCCGGGAACGAAGTTCGCTTCGCGCCCGATTGCAGCCCCTCCTTGCAGCATTTGTGGGATTTCGGAGATGGAGCTGCATCCTGTGAGCATCAGCCGGTTCATGTGTTTGAAAAGCCGGGTTTGTATCCCGTCAGCCTCATGGTGAACAACAGGGACGGCGCGCAGCTTGCAGCTGCGAACCTTTATGTTCTACCGGCAGATTTTAAGGCGCTTGACCCCTTTTCCTGTACGGTTTCGGATGGGGATGCGGCCATATCCTATACAACAGGAATATACGGCACGCAGGCGGTAACGGCAGAAGCTCAAAAGGGAAAATCCCATACGCTTTTGTTCCGGAAGGATATGCCGGTTCAGCTGGGCACGAGGGATACCCTGTATGCGCAGGTACGCTATGCCAGCGACGCGGACACGGATTGGGAGAAGAAAACCCGCTACCCTGTGATCACCCTGCAATATGATGAAGAAAACTATGTGGAATACCGCCCGTCGGGCCCGTTCATGGAAATGTTGTATGCTAAGCGCAATGAGGAGAGGGATTACGGACGCCTTCTGGAATTGCCGCTGCATGGGGACGACGCCTTCAGCGCAACGGTCATTGGCGGCGGGATAAGCCAGGGCGTGATAAGCATCGCCCTTACATATGGGGGGATGTCTGACGCTCACAGCATGCTGACCGTCAACGCCCTGGGCTTTGGCACAGGTCCTTCAAAACCTGAGAACCGGCTGGACCTTGCGCTTTGCAAAACGGATTTCCTTGTGACCAGCGAAGAAATGCCCTATTCGGATATAAAAGCGCCGGTGGTGAACTACGCTCCTAGCCATGGAGATCAAACGCCAAGGGCAGTCTTTGCGGGTGACGGATATTACGGCGTCATGCTGGACGCTCCACGTTATATTGATCATGTGGAAGCGGTTTTTTATCAAAATTCCACGCATACGGTGGGTGCTCATGGGGAAGCCTTGCCCAAGTCCTGCGCCGTGGAAGCGTGCACACAGGGGCAATGGTTCGAGATACCAGGTACCCGGCAAGCGCCTCCTGTTACAGGGAAGGCAGTGATGTGGTTTGATCCGGTAATCGCATCCGGCGTGCGGGTCGTATTTTCCAAAGGACAAGGCCTGGTGAGCCTGAAGCGTTTTAGCGCCTATCATGACCGGGCAGTTTGCCCCCTTGCTATTGCCACGGAAAGGGAAGAAACCGGTCTGGATCTCCTGGAAGTCAAGCTGAACAAGGAGCTCAATGGGAACGGCTCTCCCTTGGGGGATTTGACGGCTTCAGTTTATTCGCTGGACGAGCAGGGCAAGCTCTGCAATTGCCTGTACCGTACGGTGATCGGAAAAGATCAGATCATACCCTACCAGATCACAAGGATTCCGGTAAGCGGACTGAAGCTTAAGGAAGGTGAGCGCTACGCGCTGGCGCTGGGTCAGACCGAGGAAGCGGCTTCCAGGACGGAGGGGGACTACTACCGCTGGATCGCGGGCCCGGTGGTCTGCAAAGAAACCTTCGGGATCTATACGGAAGGGGAAACGAAGCCTTCCGATTATGACTGGGGCACCGCCTGGCTGCGGGCAGTTGGCAGCGGTGTGGCAAGTGAATACACCCATTTTTCCGACCATGTAGGTACCAGGTTTGGTATCCGGGAAATGCAATGCAGGTATCAAACCTTCACCATGCCCTGGAAAAACCGGCTGCTGGCCGATGGAAGGGCATCGGGGGCAGGATACTTTTTGAAGGCTCAGAAAAAGGTTACAGTTTCGCTTTCGCAAATGCAACCAGTCAATGCAATGCTTGTTTATCTTGCAAGAAAACCATTCGCCTCTATCATGCTTCTTGATGGGCAAGGGGCTGTTCTGGACGTTATCAAGGACCCGCAAAATGGCTTGAACAGGTTCTCTATTGAAAAATGCGCCGGGACTCAATTGATCCTTCAGGCACAAGGAGACATTGAAATATGCGAGATGGAATTGATAAAGGAATGACCGGCCGCAAAAGAGTCTACGTGGTTTCCCATACCCATTGGGACCGGGAATGGTACTTTACCAAATCGGCATTTCAAATGATGAATGTGGACATGATGGAGCATCTGCTGAATATCCTTGATGCCGGCGATGATTTTGCTGCCTTTGTTCTGGACGGGCAGCTGGTGGCACTGGAGGATTATTTGGCTGTCTGCCCCGGGCGCAAAGGGGAAATTGAAAGCCTGGTGAAGGCCGGGCGCCTCGCCATCGGTCCATGGTATGTGCTACCGGATGAATACCTGGCTACAGGAGAAGCGCATATCAGGAATTTCATGACAGGGATGCGGATCGCGGAGGAATTTGGCGGCGGCATGAAGCTGGGCTATCTGCCGGATTCCTTTGGCCACCCTTCCCAGATGCCGCAAATTATCAAAGGCTTGGGCATGGGGGAGATGATCTTCTGGCGTGGGCCGGGGCCGGAAGTTACGCACACGGAATTTAATTGGCAGGGGAAAGACGGCTCCGGCATTTTGGCGCTGAACATGGTCTACGGCTATTCCAACGCGGCATGCCTTTCAGAGGACAAGGAAAAGCGGAATCAAAGGCTGGATCATGAAATCAAAAAACTGAGTGAGCTTTCCCGTTTGAATATCGTGCTTTTGATGAATGGCTCCGACCATATTGCCCCGGATGACCGGGTAGCCGGGTGGATACGGGAATATCAGGAGGAACATCCTGAAATCGAAATCTGTCATACAACGCTCATGGAGTATGTAAAGGAAGCCAGGGAACGCGCATCAAGGCAGCCGCTTCAAACGGTGACAGGGGAGTTGCGTTCAGGCTACCGGGCTTATCTGCTGGGTGATACGCTGTCCACCAGGATGCCTATCAAGCAGCGCCAGCGTGCGGTAGAAGTGCTGGTGGAAAACCGTCTTGAGCCGCTGTACGCCATGCTGTCCCTGGAAGGGAAAGCGAAATATCCTACCGAAAAAATGCAGTATCTTTGGAAGTGCCTGCTTCAAAACCTGCCCCACGACAGCATTTGCGGCTGCAGCGTGGATGCAGTGCACAGGGAGATGGAAAGCCGCAGCCGGCAAATAGATGAGATCGGATCACACCTGCTTGCCAAGGCGTTAGAATGCAAGGGCGGGGCAAACGGGCAGCTGGACGAATCCTTCGACGGGGAGATTGCAGTATATAATCCCCAGCTTGGAGCACAGCGCGACGTGGTGACCATAAAGCTGCAAAAGGTGCTCCATCCCTTGCGGTATGTGGACTACCAGCAGGACCAAAGGCTGCTGGAGTTTACTGGAAATAGCCTTGTACCGCACCCGTCCGGCATCGTATTTGTGGACGTGCAGGGGAACGAATATCCGGGGTGGATCACGGATGTTGAAATTGTGGATACCGTGGAGAGCAGCCTTTATACCCAGCCTACCATGAACCGGTGCCTGCTATTAGAAGCAGGGTTCGTGGCGGAAACGCCGTCTGTAGGGTACAAAGAGTACGGTTACCGCTTTATATACGGGAATAAACAAGAAGAAGCGCAAGCGCTGGAGAATGCGTTCTACAAAGTGATTGGCGAGGCGGACGGCACCCTTTCCGTCCTTTGCAAAGCGGACGGTAAATGGTACCACGGGCTGAACAGGTTCTGTGACAAGGCAGACGTTGGGGATGAGTATACAGCCGATTTTCTGCCGGATGAACAAGGCATCACCATGAAACCCGCCAGCGTTACGCTGACGATTTTCAACCATACGCTTGCCATTGAAGGTGTCCTTGAGTTGCCCGCAGCAGCGTCAAATGACCGCAAGGGGCGCTCTGCAGAGATGGTTTCCTGCCACGTTTCGACAGCGGTAACGCTCCTGCCCGGCGTTGAGCGGATTGAGATCCATACTGTAATCGACAATCAGGCGAAGGATCACTGTCTGACGGTTTTGTTTCCCTTCGGCGAAAAGGCGGAAGGCTGCCTGTCCGACAGCATATTCAGCATAGAGGAGCGCCGCCTGGTGGGAGAAGGTGAAACAGCCTGCTATGAGGGCTGGATGGAAAAGCCCAACAATAGCTTCTTCCAAAAGAACTTTTCGGAACTCCATCGGGAAGGGCATAGCTTGTCCATCCAGGTTATGGGATTACCGCAATTTGAGGTCAAGCGGGAAGAAAAGCAGGATATTCTGGCATTGACGCTTTTGCGCTGCGTTGGGTGGCTGTCCCGGGATGACTTGAAAAGCAGGAACGGCAACGGCGGTTGGTCGCTGGAAACGCCGGATGCCCAGGAGATTGGCCTTCGCAGCTTCGATTATGCGGTTTCTCCCCGCGGTGAAACATCTCCGCACGAATTATACCGCATGGCGATCCTGTATACCCAGGGGCTTTTTGCCTTGCAGGTCCGCCGTCAGGGAGCTTTTTGGCCTTTGAAAGAACAGTCTTTTGTCACGGCGGATCATAAAAGTGTGTTCGTCTCAGCCTACAAAGGCGCTGAGGATGGGAACGGGTGGATTTTACGCCTTATACATATGGCTGACACTGCAATCGTGGCAAAACTTGTATTCCATGGGCAGGAGCAGCTTCATGTAACGGCAGCGCAATTGGATGAAAGACCGCTTTACGAAGACGCGTTGCAGTGGGATGCAACAAGGTGTGAAGCGGTGCTTTCCTTTGGACCTTGGCAAATCAAAACGCTTCGGATAACAAATAAATAATCCGGGCCTAAGAATCGTTTTGGCCGCCGGGAAACAAGGCATAATTAACAATATGAAACGTCTTCAAGTTAGCAGGTAAATGTGTGTTCCGCGACGAAAAATGGGCATATGGTTGAATAACACTTTTGCTGCCTGACACATATTTATTGTTTGCTTCAACCATCAAGGAGGAAATATGGCATGAAAGCACTGGTTAAGGAGCGCCCCGAGCGCGGTTTGACTTTCAAAGAAGTTCCGATGCCTGTATGTGGCGATGAAGACGTGCTGATTAAGATCACGAAGACAGCCATCTGCGGGACAGACCTGCATATTTACAACTGGGATGCTTGGGCGCAGAAGACCATCAAGCCCCCGTTGACCATCGGCCATGAGTTCGTGGGCGAAATCGCTGCGTTGGGCAGTCATGTGAAGGGGTTCAAAGTCGGGGAACGCGTATCGGGGGAAGGCCACATC
>JAEZJP010000126.1 GCA_023415715.1 Bacillota bacterium | reverse complement strand
ACCCTGGACAGCGACACCATACTTCCGCCAGGCAGCGCGCTCAAGCTGATCGGGGCCATCGTTCACCCGCTGCAAAAGCGGCAGGTATTCAAAGGCGTTCTGCGCGGAAAAAGCATTCTCCAGCCTCGGATGGAGGTGGCCGCGGACACGGTCCGCACCCGTGTCAATGCGATCCTTGGCGGCCGGGGCGGCGTGGACCCCTACAACGCCGCAGTCAGCGATGTGTATCAGGACCTCACCAATGCCGGTTCCTTTGCCGGGAAGGGCATATATGAGCCCGCCGCCTTTGTGGAGGCGGTGGAAGGGAAGGTGGAGCCTTACACGGTGCTCAGCCACGACCTGCTGGAGGGTGAGCTTTCCGGCAGCGCGCTGCTGGGCGATATCGCCTTGTACGACGGGCAGCCTGGTTCGCTTCGAAGCTGGATGAAACGGCTGCACCGCTGGACAAGGGGCGACTGGCAGCTTTTGCCCTGGCTGTTTCCCCATATGTACAGGGGCGGCCGTACAATGAAGAATCCGCTGGCCCGGTTTTCCCGGCACAAGATCTGGGATAATCTCCGCCGCAGCCTGGTCCCCGCGGCGCAAGGCCTTCTGCTTTTGTATGCCGCGGCTGCCGGCAGGCCGTATTTAATGCTGCTGCTGCTGATTATCCCAAACCCCGGCGTGTTTTTTCACTTAAAATCCCTGGCAGCGTTCTTCGTACGGCTATGCGCGTTGCCTTATGAGATCCAGACGCAGTTGGACGCCGCCATCCGCACTGTCTACCGGGTGACCGTATCCCACAGGCACATGCTGCAATGGGTGACCGCCGCCCAGGCGGAGCAGGGCGGCGAGTCGCCCTATTCTTCCGGGCTGTGGACCCATTGGGTGCTGGGCGGGGCCGTGTTAGTAGCCTCGGTGGCCGCGGGGTGGGTGATCCCCGGCATCATCATCGCCGCGCTGTGGATCGCTTTCCCTTTTGCCGCGCCCTGGCTGGATTCGCCGCTGTACCAGGAGCTTTATCTGGAGGAGGAGAAAAAAAGCCAGCTCAAGGATATGGCAAGGTCCACCTGGCGCTATTTTGAAAAGGTCGTTACCTCCTCAGATCATTTCCTGCCTCCCGACAACCTGCAAATCCACCCCGACAAGGGGCTGGCCCATAGGACCTCGCCCACCAATATCGGGCTGTATCTTCTGTCCTGTGCCGCGGCGCAGAGCCTTGGCTTTCTGGAGCCGGATGAAATGGCGCAGCGCATGGAAAAGACCGTCGCCACCATGGAAAAGCTGCCATTATGGGAGGGCCACTTTTACAACTGGTACGATACAAGAACGCTGGAGCCGCTGAAGCCCTGCTATGTATCCTCCGTGGACAGCGGCAACCTGGCCGCGTGCCTTATGTGCTGCGCCCAGGTGATCCGCACGCTGGCCGCCTCGCTGGACGCATCGCTTAGAAGCCTTGCCGCAAGGATGGACGACCTGGCGCTGCACATGAACCTGCGAAGGCTCTACGATCCCAAGGCGGAATTGTTTTACGTGGGGATCGATACAAGGGAGGAAGAGCCGGGCGATTCCAGGTACGACCTCCTGGCCAGCGAATCAAGGCTGTTAAGCTTTGTGGCGGTCATGACACGGCAGGTATCCCCCCGCCACTGGTACAGGCTTAGCCGCACGCTGGTAAAAGCACGGGGCAAGCCTACCCTGGTGTCCTGGAGCGGCACCATGTTTGAATACCTGATGCCCAACCTTCTTTTGCCGCTTACAAGGAACACGCTGCTGGATACCGCCTGCCGCCGGGCGGTGCTAAACCAGATGCGCCACCCCCGCGGCGGCGTGTGGGGCGTCAGCGAAAGCGGTTATTTCGCCTTCGACCCGTCGCTCAACTATCAATATCAGGCCTTCGGGCTGCCCGCGCTGGCCCTTGGCAACATCCCGGCGGAAGGCGTGATCGCGCCTTACGCCAGCGGCCTGGCACTGCCGCTTTTCCCCGAAGAGGCCAGGCTGAACCTTACAAGAATGAAGTCCATGGGCTGGGACAGCCACCTGGGCTTTTTTGAGGCTGCCGATTTCAATTTTGCCCGCATCGGCGAGGGCAAAACCTTCGAGCTGGTGCGAAGCCATATGAGCCACCACCAGGGCATGATGCTCTGCGCGCTGTGCAACCTTTTGTCCAGGAATGCGCTGGTCAGGTATTTCGACGCGTTGCCCGCAGCCCGCGCCTACGGGCTTTTGCTGCAGGAAAAGATGCCGAAAAATGCGCTGCATCCAAGAAAGGCCATGCCTAGGCCCCATCAGGCCCCTGTCGGGCCCAAAAGTGCCAGGCGCCAGGCAGCCGTTCATACCTTTCCGGCGGACGTCCACCTTTTGTACGGAAGCGGCACCACCCTGTGCGTTACCGCCCAGGGCGGAGGGTATCTGGCCAGGGATGGCGTGATGATATCCCGCTTCCGCGGCATGGCCGGGGATGACGACGGCATCCAGTTTTACTTAAGGGATGTGGAGGAGGAAATGCTTTGGCAGCCTACCGGCCCCGACCTCCCTGGTGAAACCGTGTTTGAAACGGGCCAGGCGGTGTTTTCGCGCACGCACCTTGGCATAGAAAGCCGCCTAAGCTGCTTTGTCAACCCCCTGGACGGCGCTGCGCTGCACCTTATCGAAATCGTCAACCGCTCCAACAGGGACCGTGTTCTGGAGGCCGCCAGTTATTTTGAGCTTGCGCTCAGCGGCCAGCGCGCCGACTCCGCCCATCCCGCCTTCCGCAACCTGTTCATTGAGACCGACCGTTTGGGCAAAAGCGGCATTCTGGCCCGCCGCCGGCCCAGGGACGGCAATGATCCCCGGCGTGTGCTGGTGCATTCCCTGGGCGCCGACGTCAACCTCGTCCATACCGTGGCGCAAACGGACCGCTGCGCATTCCTCGGCCGCGGCGGCAGCATCCGCGCCCCGCTTCAAATGTCTGAAAACATGCGCACCGTCACGGGCAGGGTAGGGGCCATGATCAACCCCTGCATGAGCCTGCGCACCCAGTTCCTGCTTCCCGCCCATGGCCGGGCGCAGCTTACTTTCAGCACCATGCTGGTGGAGGAGGATCAGCAGCCCCAGGCCATGGCAGCCCGCTACGAAACGCCGGATGACTTGAAGCGCGCCAGGGAGCTGGCCATTACCCAGGGACTGGTAACCGCCAGGTACCTGGCCATTGACGTGGCCGGCCAGAACCTGTACGGCCGGCTGACCGGCAGCCTCATCTATGGCGGCCAGCCCGGTACTAAGCCTGAAGGCCCCGTGCCCGTCACCTGGCAGTCGCTATGGGGGCTTGGCATCAGCGGCGACCTGCCCATTATTACCGTGGAAATCCATAAGCGGGAACACCTGCCCCTGGCCAGGACTGCGCTTTCCGCCCACGCCTGGTGGCGCATCCATGGCGTGTGGGCGGACCTGGCGCTGCTAAACTGCCACGGCGCGGACTATGACCAGCCGGTGCGCGACGCGCTTCGCGACCTGACCGCATCCAGCCATGCCCGGGAGCTGATCGGCAAGCCGGGCGGCGTGCACCTTTTAGACACGCAGGCCATGTCCCCCGATGTGGAAAAATTATTGAAAGCGGCCTCCCGGCTGTACCTGTCCGGCGACAAAGGCTCCCTTGGCGCGCATTTTAGGGCGCTGCAAACAGCGGCCAAGGCCCCGTCCGTGATCTGGAAAAAGGAATATAAGCCATTTCCCGCCCCGCAGATGCCGTATATGGACCGCTGGCAGTTTAACGGGTACGGCGGCTTTGCCATGCCGGAAGGCGACTATGTGATCGACCTTCCAAAGGATGTAATGACACCCGCGCCCTGGTGCAATCTTTTGAGCAGCCCGGGTTTTGGCACCCTGGCCTCGGAAAGCGGGCCCGTGTTCACCTATGATGGCAACAGCCACCACGGCCGCATGACACGCTGGCCCAACGACCCCGTTTCGCCGCGTCCGGGGGAAGGGCTCTGCCTTCGGGACGAAGAAACCGGCGCTTTGTTCTCGCCCTGCCGCTGGCCGCTGGGGGATGATATGGCTTTCCGTGTCACCCACAGCCCGGGCCTCACCGCCATACAGGGCTATGGCATGGGCCTTGAAACAACGCTGCATATCTTTTCCGATACGGAATACGCCGTCAGCCTGCGCACCGTACGCATCCGCAATACGGGCGATGGCGAGCGGTTGATCCGCGTCTATCACTTTGCCGATTTTCTATTGGGGGAAAGCGACCAGGCCGGGGAGCTCACCTGCGCCTATGTCACAAGCCCCATGACCGTCATGGCAGAGAACCCCGGCTTTTCCGGCACGGCCTTCCTGGCGCTTACCGACCGGAACGACACCGCAGCTTCCACCGTGCTTACAAAAGGCGGTTTCTGGGGCCTTGGATGCGCAAAGCCCATGGCGCTGGAAAAAGAGCCGCTGCCGATGGCCGAGCCTGGAACCGTGGGGCTTGTTACGGCAGTCCTTCGCCTTAGCCCCGGCCAGAGCGCTTCCGTCACCTTTGCGCTGGGCTCCGCGCCAAGCCGGGAGGAAGCGGGCCGCCTCGCCGAACTGCTGGAAAAGGAAGGGGCTTTAAAGCGGCTTAAGGAAACGCTGCGCTTTTGGGCGTCGGAATTAACGCCTTTGCAAGTGCTTTTGCCCGACAAAAACCTGAATCTGATGCTGAACCGCTGGCTGCCCTACCAGGTGCGGGCCGCCAGATTGTACGCCCGGGCCGGGTTCTACCAGGCCGGCGGCGCCATCGGCTTCCGCGATCAATTGCAGGATATGCTGGCGCTGCTTAATACCCGCCCGGAGACTGTGCGGGCGCATCTTCTTCAGTGCGCCGCCCACCAGTTCGAGGAGGGCGATGTGCAGCACTGGTGGCATCCGCCCGCGCTGGGTGTGCGCACGCGCATTACCGACGACCTGCTTTTCCTGCCTTACGTGACCGCAGTTTATGTGGAAAAGACCGGCGATAATGGGGTGCTGCTGGAGCATGTGCCTTATCTGAAAGGCCCGCAGGTGCCCGAGGGCCAGGAGGATTGGTACGGCACGCCCAAGGAAAGCGAATATACCGAGCCGCTGATGGAGCACTGCCTGAAGGCCATTCGAAGGGTGCGCCTTGGCAGCCATGGCATTCCCCTGATGGGCGGCGGCGACTGGAACGACGGCATGAACCGGGTGGGCGAGCAAAAGGGCGAAAGCGTATGGCTTGGCTTTTTCCTGTGCGAGGTTTTGAATCGCTTCGCGCCCTTTGCCATCAAGGAAGTGGCCGATGAATTGTATAATTACCGTAAGGAGCTTTTGCAGAATATTGAACAGCATGCCTGGGATGGCGACTGGTACCTGCGCGCCTGGTACGACAACGGCAAGCCCCTGGGCAGCCGTGAAAGCCTTGGGTGCCAGATCGACAACCTGGTCCAAAGCTGGAGCGTTCTGGCCGGCGCCAATCCCTTCCGCTGCGCACGTGCCGTGGACAGCGCATGGGACGCGCTGTACGACAGCCAATACATGTTGCTGAAGCTTTTGAACCCGCCCTTCAACGGCGGCGAAAACCCCGGCTATATATCGGGATACCTGCCCGGCATACGCGAAAACGGCGGCCAGTACTCCCACGCCGTTCCCTGGATGATTTGGGCGCTGCTGGAACTGAACGACAAAAAGCGCGCGTGGGAGCTTTTAAAGGCCATGCTGCCCATGAACCACGCCAAAACAAAGCAGGAGGCCGACCGCTACCGGGTGGAGCCCTACGTTACCGTGGCCGATATCTATACCAACCCGGACCAAATGGGCCGCGGCGGCTGGACCTGGTATACCGGCAGCGCCGCCTGGCTGTACGTGGTCGCGCTGGAAAAGCTGCTGGGCTTTGAAAAGCGCGGCGATAAGGTGCGCCTAAACCCCAATGTGCCCGATGAATGGTCCGAATACACCATTACCTGCCGCTATGGAAGGTCCACCTATCACCTGACCTCCTCAAGGGAAATGGCACAGTCCGTGCTAGACGGCGATCCGCTTCCCGCCGGCTGGATTACCTTTGTAGATGACGGCCGTATTCACGAAGCCAGGTTCCCCATGGCGGGGGCGAGGGAATAACGAGGATTACGATAATAAGCGTGAGGAGCTCTTTTGAAAAAGAGCCCCTCCCGCACCCACCCTAGAAACTTTATAAGGGGAAAATGAAGGTGTTTTAACATTAATATGTATAATACTAAAACATATGTCTCTTTACTCCTTCTTCCGCCTGCGGGCGGCACCTCTCTCAAGAGGGAAGCTTTCCAAAAGGCTCCCTCTTGAGGCTCCGGAACACCGCCCCGCCGGTGGCGGAAATGGGCGGTGTGGAGGAGGCTGGCGAAACGAGCAATGGGAACGCAGTGAGCAGTGCGACGATTGAGCCAGATGGGATGTCTGTCGCCGCAGCGACTGAAGGAGTAAATGCGCCAAACATAAATCCCATCCCAAAGATGAAAGGGGCGTCATGCCATGCAAGTTTTATTCCGCACCGCCAGCATAAACGACGCAACAGAACTCATGCGCCTGAACGATGCCTTCAACGGCGATAATGCAAATACCGTTGAAGGAATAGAACTAGGCCTTTCACGTACAGACGCGGAAACCGTGTTTGTGGCCGAGGCGGACGGCCGCCTGCTAGGCTTTTTGTGCGGCCAGCTTTTAAAATCCATCTGCTACAGCGTTTTTTATGTGGAGATCACTGAGCTGTTTGTGGATGAAGGCTCCCGCAGGCAGGGCATAGGCGAAGGGCTGATGCGCTTTGCGGAAGACTTTTACTTAAAGCAGGGCATCCATGATTTTCAGCTGTTCACCGGCAGGAACAATACAATAGCACAAGCGTTTTACGAACATATGGGCTACCGCCGCCATGACGATATCCTCTACCGCAAGCGGGATGGCTGGAAGCAGAGCGAATGAAAAAAGCGGCTTCCATGCCATGGATATATAATGCTGCTCTGAAAATAGGTATACGCGCACCAGGCACATGTTTTTTATACCAGCAACTATGCACTAAAGTTTTGGTTTGTTAAAAAATCCTGACCGGAAGCCTACGGCACATGAAAACGGATACCTTTGCCAGGCATCCGTTTTGTTCTTTAATCATATCCTCAAAAGACAAAACCTCAAAAGGCTATTTTCCCGCTGTCAACAAAATTTTTTCAAAACTGCATCAAAACGCGAAGCAAAGCTATCTAATAATCGTTGGGGCTCAAAATGGCATGCGGATCCCGCGGGAAAAGTCCCCGCTTTCAGTTGACCGGCCGCAGGGTATCGAGCATGTTCAGGAAATCGTCTTTTCCCAATGTGCCCCTGACAGTCATAATGGACTCCTTGGTGAATGCTGTAGCGAACTGCCAGCCGCTGGGTGTTTCCCACACATTGAACTCCCCAACCGGCGCCGTGTGATAGTAGGAATCCTCCGGGAAGGTCATATCCACTTCGTCGGGCATTGGCTGGATGTTGAATATGACCTTGTTATCTTCATCCGCCTCATAGCGGTAGCTGAAATCGTTCAGGTCGCCGTCCGATATGTTGGCCTGCACCTCTTTAAGCTTCATGTTTTCAGGTATCTGCGTGGGCTCGTACACGGTCAAGCCGTAGGTTGCATGGACCTCCTCAATTGTTTTGCAGTCGGCTATCTGGGGCGGTATGTCAGCCATATGGTTTGCTAAGTCGGATGGCGGCGGCGGCGGCGCGCCACTGGCATCATTCGGATATACGACGCCGCTTATGTCAAATGGAGTGCTGCTGAAAAGACTGCTTGCCGTGCGCAGGACTGCCGGATCCAGCACTGAAAACACGCATACCCCTATCAAAAGGCAGGCTGTTGCCAATGCTCCCCTCCGGGCAAAGCGCAGCCTGGCCTTTCTTTTTTGCCTGTGATCCTTTGGAACATTTACATGCTCCAAAGCCTCCGCAACCCTTTCTTCCATACCGGAAATAGACATGAACTTCCCCTCCGTGAATACAAATGAAAAGCGCGGGCCTGCGCTGTTTCGTCAATTGGCCACCTGCAAACCGTCCAGAATCTTCAAAAAAGTATCCTTGTCCATCGTTCCCCGGATGTTCACCTGGCTGTTGCCGCATACCGCCACAGCGAACCATCCCGTATCGCTGCCCCATACGATAAACGTTCCCACAGGCGTCTGGCGCTCTATGGTCTCCACAAAAATGGATGTTCCAGATTGGTCTGCTATTTCCATTATATCAAAATCCAGCGTATCGTTTTGATTCTTATAGGTGTACTGAATGTTTGAAAGAAACTCATCCGCCCCGGATGTATCGATTTCCCCAAGGGTCATGCCGGCGGGAAGCTGCGAAGGCATAAGCACCGTCAGGCCGTATGCTTCATGGGCATCCCTCAGCGCTTCCATGTCTTTGCTGTTGCCTTTATCAGCTCCCGGCAAGGCTCCCTTTTTCTCCGGCGGTTCGACCACGGCATTTGTTTTCAGTACGCCGCCGGCCCAAATCTGGGCGCGGCGCAAAAAGCCGTTGGCATTGCTCAGCGGTACGGGCGCCAGCGCCGAATATACGCTTATTGCTATCAATAGGCAGGCTGCAGCCAGTGCCGCACTCCATAGAAGGCGAGGCCTTGACTTTCTGTTCTCTTTCCGGTTTGGCCTGGCTTTGCCGCTTTGCATAAGCTCGCAGGCTTTTAAAACCTGTTCCTTCATGCAGGATATGGGCATGATGCTTTCTTCGGCCCGGGTAAATTGGAGAGCACGGATACCTGATTCGATTCTTTTCTTTTCCACGCTAATCATCCCGCTCTCCTTCCTGCATACTTTCGCGCAGCGTATGAAGCGCCCGCTGGTATTTGGATCTTACCGTGTGGTAGTTCAGCCCAAGCTTCAGGGCGATGGTTTTCAAATTATCTTCGGTGGTGGATTTCATGATGACGATTTTTCTCGAATCCTCATCCAGTTCCTCCAAAGCCGTCTTGAGAAGCTGCATGTCGTCATGGGATGCCATCTGCCCGCCCATTTCCACATGGGGTTCGATCAGCCCCGTTAATAGCCGGGCACGGCTTAATAGCGCCTGAAAGGAGAACTTGGATATATGGGCATAGGCTTCGCGCCTTAAGATGGTAAACAGCCATTGAAAAATCTTGCGCTTGTCCCTTAACTGGCCGCAGTTCATGACCGCCTTGATCAATACCTCCTGCATCACATCCTGCACATCGGCGGTATTGTTCAAAATGCGGTATGCTTCCCGCTTCAAAGCCCGTTCCATATCGGGCGTGATATGACACATGAGCCATTCCCAGCGGTCTTCTATCGGTTCCGGCTCACCCGCGCCATAAAACAATAACATGCGCTCACTCCCTGAGTTGCGTATGCATTCATTATAGCATGCATATGGTTTTCCTGCATGTTTTTTTCAGGGCAGGAGCCTATGTTGCATTTATAACAATCCACACCGTTTCCATATCCCAAGGCAATGCCTTGACACGGTCTTTCGCTTCCCCTACAATGGACCGGGGGACGATGGTTTCCCTGTAAGCAAAACACTCTCTGCCCGAAAGGAACATATGACGCGCGATGATTTTTTGCCGGTCAGCCCGCAGGATGTAAAGCGCCGGGGATGGGATCAGCCGGATTTTGTATATGTCTGCGGGGAGGCCTATGTGGACCACCCTTCCTTTGGCCACGCCATCATCAGCCGTGTGCTGGAAAACGCCGGCTACAAGGTGGCCATGCTTTGTTTGCCGCCTTTTCAGGATGAATCGGCCTTCAAAACCTTCGGAAAGCCGAAGCTGGCTTTCTTAGTCTCCGCCGGCGTGATCGACAGCATGGTCAACCATTACACCGCAGCCAAAAAACGCAGGAGCGAGGATGTGTACGCCCCCGGCGGCAAGGCGGGCCTTCGGCCGGACCGGGCCACCATCGTCTACTGCAACCGCATCCGCAAGGCGTATTCCGATGTGCCTATCATCATTGGCGGGCTGGAAGCGTCGCTGCGCCGCTTTTCCCATTACGATTACTGGGAAGATAAAGTGCGCCACTCCATCCTTTTAGATAGCGGGGCTACGATTTTATCCTACGGCATGGGGGAAAAGTCCATCCTGGACTGCGCCGCCTGGTTAAGGGACGGGGCCGACAAAGAGAAGCTCAATAGTGTCCGCGGTATATGCTATTTGCAAAAGGACAAGCCCGAGGGCATAGAGGAAGTCCCCTCCCATAAGGAAGTGGCACAGGACAAGGCTGCCTACGCCAGGGCGTTCATGATCCAGTACAACGAGCAGGACCCCTACCGCGGCAAAGCCCTTTGCCAGCAGCAGGATACAAACCGGTGGCTTGTTCAGACGCCGCCTTCACGCCCCCTTTCCCGGGAGGAACTGGACGCGGTGTACGCGCTGCCCTATACACGCCGCTGGCATCCGGATTATGATGAGCTCGGCGGCGTGCCGGCGCTGGAGGAAGTGGAGTTTTCCGTCTCCGCCACGCGCGGCTGCTTTGGCGGCTGCAACTTCTGCGCCTTAACGTATCACCAGGGCCGCATCGTTACCTCCCGCAGCCCCGATTCCATTGTAAAGGAAGCGGAAATGCTGACAAAGCTTCCCGGCTTCAAGGGCTATATCCACGATGTGGGCGGCCCCACCGCCAACTTCCGCCGCGCCGCCTGTAAAAAGCAGTGCACGGTTGGCGCCTGCAAGGACAAGCAGTGTTTGTACCCCAAGCCCTGCAGGAACCTTGAACCCGACCATTCGGAGCTGCTTAGCATCCTGCGCCGCACCCGTGCGCTGCCGGGCGTGAAAAAGGTGTTCATCCGGTCCGGGTTGCGCTATGATTACCTGCTTGCGGACAAGGATGGAACATTCTTAAAAGAGTTGTGCCGGCACCATGTCAGCGGCCAATTGAAGGTGGCGCCGGAGCACATTTCCCCCAAGGTGCTTTCCCGCATGGGCAAGCCGGGCCGGGAAGTGTATGACGCATTCGTGCAAAAGTACAAGGCTGTCAACGAGCAGCTTGGGCTCAAGCAGTTTCTTGTGCCATACTTGATGAGCAGCCACCCCGGCAGCGATTTGAGCGCCGCCATAGAGCTGGCGCTGTATATACGGGATACGGGCCACCAGCCGGAACAGGTGCAGGATTTTTACCCCACCCCCGGCACGCTTTCCACCTGCATGTTCTATACCGGGCTGGACCCGCGCACCATGGAAAGCGTGTTTGTACCCCGCACGCCCCACGACAAGGCCATGCAGCGGGCGCTGTTGCAGTACAAAAAGCCCCAAAACCGCCGCCTCGTGCTGGAGGCACTGCGCCTGGCCGGCAGGGAAGACCTGATCGGCTACGGCAAAAACTGCCTGGTCCCACCGGATGCCGTTTATCAGCCAAGGCCGCAAAGGCCCGCCGCGGAAGGCTTCCGGGGCAGGGACAGAGAGTGGCAGGGGAATACGCCGGAAAGGCCGGGCCGAAACCCAAATGGCCGAAGGGTCTCCCCTGCTAAGGGAGCAGTGTCCGCAGCACCCGCAAAGCCTGCAAAACCCAAACGGGGCAAGTATAACGAAAAGTGGGCCAAGGCAAAGAAGAAATAACAGCAATGCCTTCTGGGAAATCCTGGGGGGAACATGCATGCCAAAGCATATGCCGGTGTAAATGGAGAATTATCATTCTGAGGGAGTAAAGTGGCCTGGGTATCTTTCTGTATGACGAAAATCCCCTGGCATTGCGCCGGGGGATCAAATATTGTTCCAGTAACACGCGGATTTCCTTCCGCAACATTTCGTTCCGTGCAATGAGTTACGAATTGAAGCTAATCGGCTTGGACACTTGCTGTATCAATCCAACCACGAACGATGCCCAGTGCTGAATCAAATTCGGCAAAAACATACCCATGCTCTTCAAATAAAACAGTAATTGACGTGTTACTATTAAGTGCGGCTTCCGTAAAGGAATCATACTCGATACCCGGACCGAAGCGAGGTATCACATCTGAAGTTGTAATGGCCTTAAAACCAGTAATATTGGCCTGCGGTACATGCGTTGTGTTACTGAATGCGCTGGTTTTAAAGTAAACGCGGCGCTTGCCTACCGTAGAATAATCCATATCTACAAGTATATATCCATCCTCAATGAAAACGCCTTGAATCCTGGTCATCTTATATGTTTTATATGCACCGGCTCCGTGATATGTATTTGAGGGACCACAAAAAGACTGTACCCTTTTATCACCCTTATCATAAGGTTGTAAGCTGTATAAGCTTAATTCTTCAACTGTCCATGGATTTTGAACACCGGATGTAACGTTTTGTGTGGGAGGATCAACTATTATACTTGAAGGAGAAGGTGTGGCACTAACTGCGCCGGCGCTTGCCACAATGCAAACCATGAGCAGAAAAAGGATAACGAGCCCAGTTCTTTTCAACACATGAAAGCCTCCAATCAAATGAATGTTGCAGGATAATTGGATGTGTTTGGAATCTGATGATATTATAGTATCATTTGGATATATGTGTCAATACGTGCCATACTTTTTTCAACTTAAACTTATGCTGTTCAATATGCCATGTTACGTCGTTTCTCCCATCAGGCATGTCGCCGGGATGAGGTGTGTCTGCCTGCGCACATCCTTCCCTTCCAGCATATCCAGCATCAGTTCCATAGCCTTTAATGCGATGGCCGGGCCATTTTGGCGCATGTGGGTATAAAAGTAATCGCCCAGGAAGCCGTACTTTTCATCAAAGCAGCATACGACCAGGTCCCTGGGTATGTTCTTACCAAGCTCTCCCGCCGCGATTCTTGTCCACTCGGCAATGCCGTACTCTGTGCCGATCACCGCCGTTACGTCAGGGTTCCTTTCCAGCCACTTGCGTATGGCTTCCTGCTGCTTGTTATCATCCCTCGGGCCTTCCCCAAACATGCCCAGGCGGCTTTCCATATGCAGCACAAGCGGTTCCAGTTCATGAAGGCCGTGGCTTTTCATCACCTGAACATAGCCCATGTGCCTCTCCTCCAGGGAAATGGCCTCGGATGTTGCCGGCGTGAAAAAGCCGATGGATTGGTGGCCCTTTTGCACCAGCAGCTCCGTAAGGGCGGAGGATGCCTTCAGGTTGTCGGTATATACGCAGGGGGCCGGAATGCCGTTAAGCGGCCTGTCGATGATCACCACCGGGAAATGGTCCAGCACCAGGCGCAACAAATCGGAATTGTAATACCGTCCGTGGGCCGGCATGATGATGATGCCCTGCACATTCAGCGCAAGCAATTGGTGCAGCGCCGTACGCTCTTTTATTTGATCCCCGTAGGATACGGACAAGCATAATTGAAACCCCGCCTGCGCTGCCTGCCGGTCGATTTCATAAAACAGGCTCAGCGCATACGTCTCGCCCAGGTCCTCCATGATCAGTCCAAGGCGCTTGTCTGTATTTTCCTTAAGCATAAAGGACTGCCGGGGGATTAATAGCTTGCTGCCTTTCTCCACCGGGCTTATCACAAACGTACCCAGCCCGCGCCGGCGCACTACCAGCCCTTCCTCCTCCAGCAGGTTCAGCGCGCGCTTGCTGGTGATACGGCTGACGTTATGCTTCTCCGCCAGTTCCCTTTCCGTTTCCACGCGGTCGCCCGGCAAACGCTTTCCGCTGCGGATTTCCTCCGCCAGCTGGGCGCAGATCTCCTGGTATAAAAAAGGAGCATCCATAAATAGTCCTCCTGCAGGCGGATATATACATCTTGCTTTTCTGGTATTATACCAAACATGCCAACCGTCATCAAGTGGCAAGATTCGACTAACGTGGATCTATCATAAATATATCCAGGATATCATTAAAACATATTGAACTTTTGGATATATCATGGTATTCTATGGATAAGACGGTCGAGCGGAAACGGCGGAGGACATCATTCGCCCAGCCTTATTTGCCGACCCAAAAAATCAGGAGGTTGGTTTCAAAATGAAAAAAATGCTCAAAACGATGCTTGTCCTGGCCTTGGCGCTTTCGCTGGTGCTGCCGGCGATGGCCTTTGCCGGGGCTGCCCCGGCTGGCGATCTGCGGCTGATCACCGCCGTCACCGGCGGCAAGGACGAAGCTGAGATGGCTCTTTTCCAGGAAGCCCTGGGCAAGGCGCTGAATCTCAACGTTACCATGGAAAAGCCCGCCACCGACTATGACAACGTCGTCATGCAAAAGCTGCTGGGCGGCGAACAGTACGACCTGATTTACGTATCCATCGGCACAATGTACCGCCTCATGGAGCAAGGCGCGCTGACGGACCTTACTGAAATGGTCAAAGCCTCCCCGGTTCTTGGCAACCCCGAAGTCGTCACCCCCAGCGAATGGGACCAGGTGACTGTGGATGGAAAGATCTGGGCCAGCTTTAACAAGAAGGAAGTTCACAGGGTTGTGAACATCAACAAGGTGCTTGCCCAAAAGGCCGGCGTGGATGTGGACGCCATTCCCCCCACCCTGGACGGCTACTATGAGGCGTTCAAGAAGCTGCAGGCTGTTGGCGGCGAAGGCTTCTATGCCTTTAACACGGTGGCAAAATCCCTGTTCGACTTGCAGCCCTGGTTCTCTTCCGTAGGCATCAAGTGCGGCATGGTGAAGGCTGAGGACGGAACCATTACCGTTCCCGTCACTTCTGAAGCTGCCATCCCTGTCTGGGAGTGGCTGGCCAAGCTGTACAAGGAAGGATTGCTTGATCCCAACTGCCTGACCGACGAAACCAAAGACCTGCGCAACAAGTTCCAGACCGGCAAGACCGGCGTGGATGTGGACTGGGCGGCCTGGACAGGGCTGTACAACGTAAACGCCGGCACGCAGTATCCCGCGGCGTTTGAAGCCTATCCCCTGCCGGGTACCAAGGGCGAAACCACCGATTACATGCTCACCCGCGGCGATCCCTCCCTTTGGGTGATCCCCGCCAACGCCAAGAACCCCGAAGGCGCTTTCAAAGCCTTGGAATTCTTCGCCACCCAGGAAGGCGGCGAACTGCTCTCTATCGGTATCGAAGGCAACGACTGGAACATGGTGGACGGCAAAGTGGTCCTGACGGAGCTTGGCGCCACCCACGGCAAGGACCATGGCGCGCCCGTGCCTGTAAGCAACCAGTTCGTTCATCCGGTCGGCTGGAACCCCGGCTTTGAAAAAGCCATGGAATACCTGAAGTACGCTTCCACGGAACTGAACAACGCCAATACCACCAAGTGCCGTGATACCGTTGCCAAGTATGCCACCCAAATCATCAATGGCTCCATGACTGCCGCCGACGGAGTCAAAGCCATGCAGGATGAGCTGAAGCAGCTGGAGATCATCAAGTAACAATAAACAGCCAAGCCCAATTGGGGGCTGCCCGCAAGGGCAGCCCCCTAGGGTTGAGGACAAAGATTCATTTGTGTGACATCTAGTGCGCCAGCAAATTCAGAAGCAGCGAATTGGATAATCCTCGGAAGAGAAGTCAATAAGCAAACAGCGCCGTAGGGGCGATTAGCAATCGCCCGCCTAGTGACATCTTTTAGCCGCAACATGCGGGCGATTACTAATCGCCCCTACGGCGTTCAGATGTAGATGTATTGGGTTTTTCAAGCAATCATAATCCCCAAAGGTAAGACAACAGCGATTAAAACGCAAATCGATCCGCTTGTGATGCCAAGAACTAAATTCCGTTTTCTCATCACCTGAAAGGGGAAATGAAATGGTTACCATGGCGCAGACAGCGCAAAGGGAGCAAAAAAGGCGCAAACGCCGCCTTATGTATAAACGGGTCCGGCAGTACAGGTGGATCTATTTGATGCTTCTGCCGGTATTTTTGTATTTTGTCATCTTTTCCTTTTATCCGCTGGCGCTTGGGTTTGTGCAAAGCCTGCAAAAGGAGCGCCTCATCGGCACGCCTACATTTATCGGCCTTGCCAATTACGCCGTTATATTCAAAGACTTTCAATTCCGCCAGGCCTTTGTAAACTCTGTGTATCTGGGCACACTCTCCCTTTTGATCAATCTCGCGGTGGCGGTGGTGCTGGCCATCTGCGTCAATGAGGTTCGAAGGAAGCCGGTCAAATCCATCCTCCAGACGGTGACCTTCCTGCCCTACCTGTTCTCCTGGACGGTGGTGGGCGGCGTGTGGATCTATGTATTGTCCGCCACGGGCCTTGTCAACACTGTGATTACCCAACTGGGTGCAGGCAGGATCGGTTTTTTCACCACGGCCGCCTGGGGCCGGCCTGTGATTTTATTCACCAACGCCTGGAAGCAGGCGGGGTATTTTGTGGTGCTTTTGATGGCCAGCATCGTGACCATCGACCCCACCATTTACGAGGCCGCCCGCATCGACGGCGCAACCAGAATGAAGCAGATCCGCTATATCATTCTCCCGCAACTGGGCCCCACCATCAAAACGCTGCTGGTGATCGGCGCCACGGGGGCTTTAAGGAATTTCGACCAGGTGTTCATTTTGAGCCGACCGGCCATCAAGGATAACATCCGCAGCCTGCTTTTGTACATTTATGAAGAAGGCATTTTGCAGATGCGGGTGGGAAAGGCCACCGCGGCCGCCACGGTGGTGCTGCTTGCAACGCTTGTCATATCCACGGCCGTCCGGTGGCTGGCCAGGTATGACAGGGACAGCGGATATTGAAAAGGGGGTGTTTTCATGGCGCAAACCAAAGCTTTCCGCAACGAGCTTTCTCCCGGGCTGAAGGTATTGAACGGGCTTTTGCTTTTATTGGTATTCTTCACCATGATCATTCCCATGGTCAATGTGCTGTCCGTTTCCTTTTCCTCGCGCCTGGGTTCCATGGAACCTGGGATCATTCTTATACCCAAAGAGATTACGGTGGAAGGCTATGTAACCATCTGGCAGCGGGCCAACCTCTCCCGGGCCTTTTCCAACTCCACCTTCGTTTCGGTGACCGCCACATTCATCCAGGTAGTCCTCTCCGCCCTGGCCGGCTATGTGCTGGTGCAAAGGGATCTGCCCTTTCGGCGGGCCATATCCTCGGTGATCCTCTTTACCATGATGATCCCCGGCGACCTGACGCTGATTTCCATCTATTCTTTGAACAAGCAGCTTGGCCTGCTCAACTCATACACAGGCCTGATCGTAAACGGCCTGGTCTCCGGCTTTTCCATATTGCTGATGCGCAATTATTTTTTGAGCGTGCCGGAATCATTGGCGGAGTCGGGGCGCATTGACAACGCCACAGAGCTGCGCATTCTCACAAGCATTTATCTGCCGCTGTCCATACCGGGCCTGGCAGCCATCACCTTTCTGGAGTTTATAGGGAAGTGGAACGCGCTGATGCTGCCTGTGACCATTATCACCGACGCGAAAATGTATACGCTGCCCATGGTGCTCAAGAGCCTGGCCTTTGCCACCGACGGCACATCCGGCATTGACATCATCGCCCCCAACGCGCAGATGGCGGCCATCATCATCTCCATTTTGCCGTTGGTGGTGCTGTATGCCTTTACGCAAAGGTTTCTCATCGGCGGCTTGACGCTGGGCGCCTCCAAGGGTTAATATTTTGAAAGATCACAGCGGAAGGAAGCATGTAAGTGCCTGAGAATCATCAAACCTTCACCTTTACGTTTCATAAAGACCAGGAGCGCACCTATCTTCGCATCCCCGTTCAGGTGGGAGCGGATATGGATTCTCTTACCGTTACCTATGACTATCAGCGCCGCCGCAGTGTGGAAGAAAGCCCTCAAAGGGAACGCCTTTTGGAGGTGAACATCATTGACCTGGCGCTGGAAGACCCGGACCACAATCTCATCGGCGCTTCCGGCTCAGAGCGCAAAAGCGTCAGCATACACGAAAATTATGCCACGCCCGGGTACAGGCCTTCTCCTGTAACAGCGGGCACCTGGTATGTGGTGCTTGGCCTGTATTTATTGGAAGAAGACGGCTGCACCGTGACCCTTGAGGTTTCACAAACGTCAAAAGAGCCGGTTCTTTTAAAGGGCGACACCCATTTGCATACCGGCCATTCCGACGGCTGGTATACCGTGGAAGAGACCATTGCACGGGCGCGCCAGGACCGGCTGGATTATATCTTTATTACAGATCATAACTGCATGACTTCCAATGCATTTTTGCCTTGTTATCCGGATTTGACGGTGCTGCCCGGCGTGGAGATGACCTACTATGACGGTCATTACAATCTGCTGGGTGTACAAAAGCCTGTGAGAACCTTTTTTGCCAACGGCCGGGAGGAAGTGCTGGCCATCATGCGGGAGGGCAGGCAAAGCGGGGCGCTGGCCTCCGTCAACCATCCCATGGACGGCCCCTGCGGCTGGAAGTTCGATCTTACGGAGGATGTGCCCGCGGACCTCATCGAGATCTGGAACGGGCCTTTCACCCCTGAGAACGCAGCCGCCGTTCGTTTGTGGCATAACGAACTGTGCAAGGGGCGTCATCTTCCCGCCATCGGCGGCAGCGATGCCCACCGGGGCGAGCTGTTCAGGCAGATAGCCACCCCCGCCACCTTTTTGTACAGCCGTTCCCGCTCAAAAAGCGATATCCTGGATGCGTTGAAAAATGGCCATGCCTTTGTGGGCATGACCCCGGACGCGCCCTGCCTGGACCTGAAGCTTGGTTCTGCCCGCATGGGGGATACGGCCGGCCGCAAGGATGGCGAAACCCTTCAAATGACATTTTTAAATCTGCGCGCCGGCGATGAGGTAAGGCTGTACAATGAAACCGGGATTGTTTGGAAGGAAACGCCAGGCAGCTATTCCCGGTTTGAGGCTGACATGGTGACTGGCGGCAGCCTGTTTATGCGCACGGAGGTCTGGCGGCCGCTGCCCGGCATCGGCATGACGCTGGCCAGCATCGGGAACCCGGTATATCAACTTGAATGAATGACACCACGCAAGCAAAGGGCTGCCTGTTCCGGGCAGCCTTTTGCGCATCATGCATGTGCGTTTTCCGCCCATAACAGCTGTCAGCACTCCCCATGCATCGCGAACATATTCTTGCGCAGCGCATAATCTCATAATGGGATCACATTGAAAATACCGGCAGGCGCATGGCCTGCTCAAGTAGGAACGTCACTGACGACACTTACGCGAAAGCAAAGGGGATTAACTGTATGCCGTACAGCAGATGTCATTCTTTCGGCGTAGAATCGGAATCAAATTTCCCTTCGGAAGAATTCCATGATCGGTGCAGGATGCATGATCCGTGCAGGCCGCGAGTTGAAATGTTTATCGATGACAATGACCATATCCAACACGAAGAAGAATCAGCCGACAACGACTGGAGGCAAGAAAACATGGCTAACGATTACTACAATGAAGATGATCAACGGCCCCAAACCCATGTTCACGAGGTGCTTGGAAGCGTGCAAATCGCCGAGCCTGAGGAAGATCCCCATAACCACCGCTTTGCCACCGTATCAGGTCAGGCAATCCCCTGTGGCAATAATGATCACTTCCATTTAGTAAGATTCCGTACGGACTTTTACGAGGAACATTTCCACGAGGCCTTTGTAAGAACCGGCGGCGCGATCTGGGTAGGCGACCGGCATGTTCATTTCTTAATGGGCACGACAACGTTAAACGACGGCCACCGGCATAATTTCAGAGCCTCGACCCTGATTGATGATCCCATCGGCGAATGATGTTTTCCATTGGCGTATTGCAGTAAAGCGATAACCATTGGAGTGTTTGCTTCGGCAAACACTCTTTCTGTTTACAAAAAGAGGAACCGCCGCAAATTTTGATTTTTACATAGCGGTATCTTTGTATTTATCCATATACTTCTTTTCATTCTCAGGCGACCAAAATCCGCCCCGTTCCCATTCCGCCTGCTTTTGCGAAATGGCCTGGTATTGGCTTTCCATCTCATCCCGCATGGCATTGGAAACCGCAGGATTCTTTCTGTAGGCTTCCACGTCGTTTTTCAGGTTTTCAAGGGCTGCCATCTGCATGTTTTTGAATTGCTCCCTGGTCATATATCCCACGCCTTTCTTGTTGGTTACGACAGCACGCCCGTTCTGAACCCCTTGAACACCGGCTGGCGCATGCTGCCTTTGCTTGTCCGTTTCATGTACTTCACCGTACATAGAGGCATAGTATCAAACCATACGGCGCCCTCGTTCCCCGGCGGAACAAGGCCGAAAGGGCAGCGGGGGCTGGTAGCCATTTTCCGAACCTGCTCCCTGGATACCCCCAGCGTTACATGCCCCTCGTATTGAAGGCCGCCTTCCGCCTGACTGCAAAGAACCAGGCTTAAGAGAGAACCTTCCTTGGGTATGTACCCGGCGGCGATAAAATCCTCTTCCTGCATGTATTTGATCTTGACCCAGTCCTTCGTTCGTTTGCCGGGAGAATACAGGCTGCCGGCCCGCTTGGCCACGATCCCTTCCAGGTCCATGCTTTCCGCCAGGCTGTACAGTGCAACTCCCTGCCCCGCGGTCACACGCGATACGGCCAGCCGCTCGTTTTCCCGCACCGCTTCGTTTAACAGCCGCTTGCGCTCCGAAAGCGGAAGGCCGTACAACTCCCGCCCTTTGGAATAGAGAATGTCAAACGCCACATAGGTCACGGGGTCCATATCTTTCGCCAGGCGTATTTTGAATGCGTCCGACATGAGCGACCTTCGCTGCAGTTTCTCAAAATCCGGCTTTCCGCCGGCCATGATCACAAGCTCCCCGTCCAGGATCACGTTCCCGCCCGCCTGATTGCATAGGCCTGCAAGCTCCGGGTACAGGGGAAGCAGCGCAATGTTTTCCTTGTTCCGAAGGTCGGTCATGCCTGCGCCAAGATATGCAAGGCACCTTATGCCGTCCATTTTCAGCTCAAACAGATAGTCCGGGCTGTCAAAGGGCTCCTTTTCCTCCGTCAGGAGCATGGGGCTTGCGCTTTTAGTTTCAAAGATATCCATACTATCTTCTAAAGGGCTGCGGCGGCACAAACGGAGCGGGCGGTACGAAAGCCGGCTGAATATTAGGCACTGGCTGCGGCGGCTGAATATTCGGCGCCGGCCTTGTAAACGGTGCTTCCTGCCCGCTTTGCGGTGCGCGCAGGCCATTCATCTGCTGAAGCGACCGCGTTAGCGCATCCATCAGGTCTGCCGCGCCCATTGCATTCTCCCTGGGCTCCACGGCTTCCTGGCCCTGAACTTTTCTGATGATGGCGTCGTGCAGCTTTTCCGCGTAAGTATCGCGGTACTGCTCCGGCTTAAAGGTGCCTTTCATGGTCCCAATCATCTGTTTTGCCATCATCAGTTCCGCGTCGTTTACATCTACCCTGCCCACCGGCTGCGGAACAGGCTTCACTTCATCCATAAAATACAGCGTTTCCATCAGCAGGCTTCCGTTCTTAAGGGGCGTAATGGTCAGCATCGTTTCATTGGTGCCCATCACCGTGCGGGCCACGGCCATTACGTTTTCCTGCGCCATGGCCGCATGCAAAAGCGCATAGGCCTTATCGCTGCCGTCAGGTGTCATATAATACGTCTTGTCAAAAAAGACAGGGTTGATGGAATCGTGGGGCACAAACTGCAAAATGCTGATCGCCTTGTCTCTTAACGATTTCATTTTTTCCAGCTCATCGTCGCTGAGCACGACGTACTTCCCCGGTTCATACTGGTACCCTTTTACGATTTCATCCGAAGATACTTCCTGGCCGGTGTCCTCCCGCACCTTCTTGTACCGGATGCGGGCATGGCTGTCCCTGTGAAGCTGGTTGAAGCTCGTTTTGCCTTCCGTTACCGTGGTGTAAAGGTTGACCGGAATATAGACAAGGCCAAACTGTATGGCTCCTTTTCTTGCAATGGACGGCACGAAAAAACCTCCCGCGTTTTTTGTTAGTTTGCGGGATCGTCTTGTTTTTTAGGCAGGAAGAAACAGGCGGGAAAGCCAAAGTTTTTATATCATTTTGACGGATGGAACATTCTTCGACAAAGGTTCTCAATATTCGCTGTTTACAAGACGGGGCAAAAGTGTATATGATAACCGGGTTGCACATGACACCAACAGATAATAGGAAAGGATTCATAAATGAACAGCCTTCTAAAAAGCACAGCCTGCCTGAAGCTAAGAAAACGTCTGGAAAATGCTTATGATCAAAACCGGCTGCATGAAGCCATAGTGCTTGGCGATATCATGGATGAGATGCAATGCTTGTTGATTCTCTATGGGCTGGAGGAGGCCGCCTGCCAAGCAGAAATGAACAACCGCAATACTGATGAAGTATCCATGTTTGTTAAGTTCGCAGCCCTTGCTTAAAATCAAAACCCCCGCAGGCCTCAAACCTGCGGGGGTTTTTCAATAGGGCATCCTCTATTGCTTTTTGCCTAAATTCGACCTGTCGTTGCTGTTCTCTCCGGGCCTGAAGGACCAATAAACCACATTGTTTTCAGGGGTCATGCCCTGGGCGGCGTACAGTTCCTGCAAGGTTACCATCATATAGCCGTGGGCCTCAAAATATTCCGCAATCAGCGGCACGGCATCGTACAAATGGTTGCCCGTGTCATGGCAGAGGATGATATCATATTCATCCACATTCTCGCGGATGGAATAGAGGATCCTTTGGGGGCTCTTGCCCGTATAGTCATAGGTGTCCAGGCTCCATTGAATGATGGGCATGGGAATGTTGCTTTCCACCCACGGCGGATACGTTCCGCCGGGAGCGCGGAAGAACACAGCCTTTTCGCCCACCAGTTTCAAGGTAAGTTCGTCGCACATATCAATTTCCTGCAGCCGGCGCTTGGCCGTCTTGAAGGTATACCCGCTCCAGTGATTGAAGGTGTGCGTGCCGAAGGAATGATTTTGATCCATTTCCTTTACAAATACGTCGCCGTATGTGCCAAGCTGCTTGCCTGCAATGAAATAGGTCACCCGCGCGCCGGCCTTCCTGAAGGCATCCAGCGCATAGGTGGAAGGGTAGTCCTTGGGTCCGTCGTCGCAGGTGATGGCTACCATCTTCCAGCGGCTGTTGTCTGTCGCCTCCATGCCGGTTTGCGTCATCAACCCTTCCAACTGCGGATAATAGAAGCGGACGTGAATGAGGTTCGTTTTGCCCTCGAATACGGTGCCGGCGGGATAATGAAGGGTCAGCTCCATGCCGCTTAGGGTAAAGTCGGCCTGCGTAAGGGCTTCGCGCCCGCACAACGCTGAAATAGCTTCCTCATCGCGCTTTTCGCCAGGGTAGACCGATTCCATCTGTGCCCGGACGCCGCTTTCGAGCAGATCCCACGCCTCGCTGCCTTCGTCGAACAAATCCGTAAGCAAAATGCGCTTGCCGGTGTCAAGGTCATAGGTACGCGTTGTCATGAGTATGGAAAGCTGTTCCCTGTAATACACGTTCCGGGCCTGGATCATGGTGCTTATGAACCTTAAACCTGTACGGTAGTAGATGACATTCACATCCACCCTGCTGTTGCGGTTGCCCCTCTTTTTGGCGTCAGATTGCAGGGTAGGGGAAAGCTGCCCGTCAAACCCGTCCACAATGGTTTTTATGTCGTCATTCACGTCTTTGTTGGTGGTCTTCAAGTATTCCTTGTACACAAAGGAACGGTTATCGTCTATTTTCCGCTCCGTGCTTTCCACAGTCACAGAAAATATCTTCGGCATGGCCTTGTATTTTTCCTCAGCCGCCGCTATGGACAAAGAAAAGCATATCAGTGCAGCCATCACGGCTGCCATAAACCGTCTCATCCTGTATTCCTCCTGCTGTGTCAATTGCCATGGGAAGGAAGATGGGATATGGAAGATTTATTCCATAAATATCCCATGTTTTTACATTATAGCGTGACGGTTTATACGATTGCAAGCGGTTTGCGTAATGTAATAAAAACGTAAAAGACTTCATTCTGGAAACGATAAGGGTCGTTTGGGCTGCTGTTTGACATCCTGCGGGCTGGGTGTTATATTTCTTGTAATCATGGAAATTTTGGCTTTAAGCATAAGCCCATACTTTGAGCAAAATGAGGCAATAGCGTGACAGACACTCAAAAAGGGACCGGCAGGGGAAGAAGCCTGCTTAAGCCGGTCATGGATTTTGTAGCTCTGGATGTGGAGACAACGGGCCTTAGCCCTTATACCGACAAGATGATAGAAATCGGGCTGGTCCGTGTCAGGAACGGTATGGAGCGGGAGTGCTATTCAACGCTGATCCATCCGGAAAGGCGTATCTCACCCCATATTACCGCTTTGACAGGCATTACGAATGCAATGCTTTCTGATGCGCCGGTCATTCAGGAAATATTGGCGGATGTGCTTCAATTTATCGGCGGCGATATCGTCGTCGGCCACAACGTGAATTTCGACATCGGCTTTATGCATGCCGCCTGCATGCATGCGTTGCAATTAGGGTTTTCCAATGACTTTATCGATACCATGCGGCTGAGCAGGAAGTACTTCAGAGACCTGCCCAACCATAGGCTGGCTACGCTGGTTTGCGCGTTTGGGATCGACCAGGGGAATGCGCACAGGGCCTTGGCGGACGCGCAGGCGACAACGCGCTGCTATCTTCATATGTGCGGGCAGATTGCCAAAAATAAAAACGCCACAGCGAAGGCAGAGGAAAGCTTCGGTATATGATCCTATATGGGGTGCAGGCGTGAATGGGTTCTTTTCATTGCTTCCCATCTATCGTCATACGCACGCACTGCTTCGCCAGTATCAATAATTCCGGTGTAACCGGCTCATCCAGATCACAAAACGTATTCCCGTCAATACGCTTTCCAGTCAGCGCTTCATACCACGCAGCGCCCAGGATATACCTTCCTATTCCCAGGGTGGCATGGAAAGTGTCCTTGTGCAGCCGTCTTATCCCCAAACGCAGCGCGTTCTGGAATGCAGTGCCGCAGGGAATGACCGGGATGCCGCCCAGGTCCATGGCCGCCTTCTCATAGGCAGCCTTCAGATCTTTGTACATATCGAACTGATCCCGGTAGCCAAGTTCTTGATTCAACCGCTCGCTTCCCTGCTCATAAGCCCAGGTTTGGTGGATGCGCTGCCCGGCCTGGGGAGCATACTGCCTGATGTAGTCTGACAGATGGCGCAAATATGGCTGATACGTGCTGTAATCAACACTTAAATGGCTGACCTGCTGCATGGTCACCACATCCCATGTATCGCTTTCAAGGGCCTCCCTTATGGAAACGAGGCTGCCGTCCTCCTGCCCGTTCAACTGGTATACGTAAGCCCGCGCATCATCTTTCAGATTGCTGTCATGCCTTTGCAGCGAACAGCCACCGATGTACAGGTTGACCGCTTTTATATAGAAGCCGTCCGCCTCTGCGATTTGATGGAGATAACGCATAGCGTCCTGGGAAAAGCTGTTCCCGACCGCCAAAATGTTCATATAACCGCTCCTTTAACCCGCTTATCCCGCGGGATATGTGCCAACTCTTTCATGTGATCATCACCCGCTTGCATATTTTCATCAGAAAAACAATGAATCCCTGCTTACAAAAATATTCCATATACATTTATGGTTTGGCAAGATGACATCCCATGATCCAAGCGCTATAATAGGTTCCGTGATTGCAAAATTGCGGAGGTTATAAATTGCTTAAGCGGTTGAACCTTAACAGACTAAAATTCGACAGGCCAAGGGATAAGGAAATTATCGGCATGGCGTGGCCGTCCATCGCCGAACAGGTTCTGGAAATGATGGTGGGCATCGTATCCATGATGTTCATGGGGAGCCTGGGAAACCCGGCGGTAGCCGCGGTCGGCATGGTGACCACCCTGATGAATTTCATCCAGACGGTTTTTTCGGGGCTGTCCATAGGGACCACGGTGGTCATTGCCAGGGTCACCGGCGAGGGCGATATTGCCGAGGCGAAAAGGACGCTGGTACAATCCATGTATATGGCTGTGGTGGCGGGCCTCCTTTTGATGATTGCCGGCAGATCATTCAGCACACCCATCATCCGGTTTTTCATGGGCGGGGCGGATAAAGAAGTACTTTCCCTTGGAAGCGCTTATTTCGGTATCATATTGTTCAACCTTCCCTGCCTGGTCCTGGATATCATCGTATCGGGGGCCATGCGGGGGGCGGGCGATGTAAAGCCGCCGATGATCATAACGGGCGGCGTCAATATTCTCAACATTCTCTTAAACTACGTGCTGATATTCGGCGTGCCGTTTCTTCACATTCCCGCCATGGGCGTCCGCGGCTCCGCGATCGCCGTAACGGCGTCAAGGATCACCGGGGTAATTGTCAGGGTGCTTGTCCTGTATACGTACAAAAAGCTCAAATTAAGGCTTAGCCTTAAGGATGACTACAGGCTGAAGCCCGCGCTTATGAAAAGGGTCATCCATATCGGGGTGCCGGGCTTCATTGAGCAGGCAGTCGTGCAGGGTGGCTTTGTGGCGCTGCAGGTTGTGATCGTCTCCATGGGTACGGTAGCGATGGCGGCCTACCAGATAGGCATCAACATTAACGCCATTGTTTTCTTCCCCATATTCGGCTTTGCCATTGCCAATACAACGCTGGTGGGGCAAAGCCTTGGCGAGCAGGATTATCAAAAGGCGCACGCATACGCCTATGAAAGCCTGAAGCTTTCCATGCTGCTGGCGTTTGCGCTGGGGATCCTCACCTTTTCCTTCGCGCCTCAATTGGCGATGCTGTATACCACGGACCCGGAAACCATCCGGGAGGCCACGGTCATTGTGTGCGTCTTCGGCGTGCTGGAGCCGCTGCTGGCGATACTCAACGTATGCTCCGCAACGCTGAAAGCCGCGGGAGACATCAAATACGTCATGGTCACCTCGCTTATCGGGCTGTGGCTGCTTAGGGTACTGCCCGCCTTTGCGCTGGACAGGCTGCTGGGATGGGGAATAACAGCCGTCTGTGTGTCGATTTTTTTGGATTTTAGTTTGCGGTCCGTCATGTATCTTGTGCGCATGAACAAGGGTACATGGAAGTATCTGAAGGTGTGACGCGGTACGTTGCTTTTGGCGGCTCGGGAAAAGGCCGGGTGTGGCGGCAGATGCATAACAACTGCTCTGCGGAGCAATATATCACGACGAAGACGAATATGGTTGGAAAAACGCAGTCATGAATGACTGCGTTTTTATATGACTGCCGTTCGTAGAGCGCATATAAAGGCTTCCCCTTGAGGGGAAGCTGTCGACGAAGTCGACTGATGAGGTGGTAATGGCTGAACGGACATTTACAACCGACACCTCATCCGGCGCTGCGCGCCACCTTCCCCTCTAGGGGAAGGCTCGAAAGCGCACCATACAAGCATTATCATCCCTTGGGATGATGTTAGCGTCATGGGTAAAACGAAATTAGTTGATATAAGTACACATCAAGCTGATATTCGTGTAGCTTTATCATGGCCCTTTATAGGGTATGCAATATCACATGATTCCCTGAAATAGATGTGGGATGGCATCAGCAAATATGCGTGTCTTCCTGTATGAAGAGGACGCTAAAACAAAGAGCACTCTTTCCGTAGCTCATATCCCATTACATTCATAACGACAATGTTTGATATGATCACACGACCTTGCTTTGCACGATTTCATCATCCAGGGTACTGCTTCATTTACCCCATGTCTTTTTGCTGCCAAGATTTTTCACAAACGATTGAAGCTGGCTGACAGACTCGAATTTCACTCCGCTTTGCTCAATGGATTCCTGTATGACAGGGGACAGCGACATAAAAAACTGTTTCATTTCGGGATCTGTAAACGGATTTTTCTTTGCGGGCATAAAACTCACCTCCATGAAAAGTATCTGCCGGAATGCCAGCTTTATTCAAAGCAGTCCAGAGTTGTAGGACGGATTACGCACAGCGCGCACGAAAGCTTTAAAAACCACAGGCGGCGTCTTTACTTTGCATCCACACAGCTTACAACCGTAAGGCATAAACTGAATAAGGCCTTATACTCACTTCAAATTTACCGTGGGGGGGTTCTTTATGATCGATTTATTGACCCGCAGCGGTAACCTGCTGCAAAACTCCAGTTTTGAGTTGGATCTGGCCTTTTGGCAGTCCAATAATGTAGCAACCAGCGACACTAATGCGGCGGAAGGGACCCAAGTAGCCAGACTGGGCCCAGGTGTGGCAAGCCTCTATCAGGACGTAGCACTGGGACCGTTGCAGCGAAAACCTTTGTTTTTAAGCCTTGTCGTGTATACCACAACATTCGCCCCGGGTGATCTGCTCATCGAAGTGCTCTGGTTGAACGCAATTGGCAACGTCATCGGTACGGGCCTTAGGGCCACTCTTCCCACTTTTTCCATTACCGATGTCAGGAACACTTTCTTTGATGTGACCGAACGCCCGCCGCTTGGCGCAGTGGCTGCACGGCTAAAGTTCAGTAGAAACGCATCCGCCTTGCCTATACTGCTGGATCTTATCAACCTCGCACCGGTGGAAACACCCAACCTTATAGAAAACCCCAGCTTTGAATTGGGTTTTGCTGGCTGGAATTCACTCAATTTTAGCAGCAATTTCTCAGCAACGTGGGAAGGCGGCGCGGAAGCGCGGCAATCGGGAGTGGTGCCAGGACTTCTCACGCAGGTGATCCAGGTCAATCCCTTCCTGCCCGGCACGGCCTATCTGTTAAGCTTTGCCGCCGCGACGGTTATATCATCAACGGTCACAGCGCGGTTGATCTGGCTGGATGTGCTGGGGAATCCCATCGGCGCGCCCGGAATAGACGCCACCGTTGTTGCGGCTACGCTCATAGGACACGGCAAGTATTTGAACATTGTGCAACTGAGCGGGCCGGTGCCTTTAGGTACGGTAAGGGCCAGGCTTGAATTTACAGCCTCCGGTGTCGCCGGTTCGGACCTCAAACTTGATCAGGTCATCCTGGTGCGGCTTGATTCGCCCAACCTGATTGTAAATTCTGAATTTGACAATGGTTTGACCGGCTGGACAGCGTCGAGTGTAGGGGTACTGAACACCGGCGGCTATGTGGGGCTCAATTTTGCGCAGCTTGCCTCTTTTGGTGCTTTTATCAATCAAACGGTCACCCTTCCGCGTGGTTCGGCCTTCAATCATTTCCTTTTGAACTTTGCGCTGCACTACGGCGAAACAGATGGCACCTATGGCAATGTGTATGCACAGGTTCACTGGCTGGACGTGTTGGGGAATGAGATAGGCCTCGGGCTGGCAATTACCGTGCTGCAGTCGACACAGCCGTCAGATCAATGGCAGGTGTATACCGGCTTCACCGAGCGTGTCCCCTTGGGCGCAGCCTCTGCCAGGATCCAGTTCACGAAATCCGCAGGCAGCCCGAATACCGAAATCGGCCTGGACAGCGTGATTTTCGCAAAAGTGGACTAGGGGCTGTTTCTTAAATGCGGGTAACGCCTTTTCGGCATCTTCGCGCCAGGCCTTCGTCAGAAGCGCTCATCATAACGCTGCTATGCCTAAGCTTTTTCTTTGCCTTGACATGAATGTGCTCGAAACTTCCCCTCTGGTATTTTGGAAGCATGATCTAACCCATGGCTAAGTGTTTCCAAGTGAGTCCCGAAAGCAGCAACGCTTCCGGGATTTTTATAACGCAAGTCTGAGCATTGCGGAAAACGTGAAGCTGATGGGCCTGCAGCTGCCGGGCTTTTTGGAGAAGCTGCTGGAAGAGCTGAAAAACTAATGGTTTACATTTATTACATCTGATGATATAATTTGCATAATAAATATAATATGGAAAATAATTGAATACGAGGGATTGGCAAATGAAAAAGTTACTTGTCCTTTTGCTTGTAGTAACGCTAATCTTGGGAAGCATGACATTGGCATATGCTGGAGATAAGCGGGATGGAGACTGGGAGTATAGCACAGATGGCGCCAGTGCTACAATCACTCGCTACCTTGGGGATGACGCCCATATATCTATCCCATCTGTATTAGGTGGCTTGCCTGTAACTACCATCGGCAGCATGGCAATGCAGCTGCTGATGGGTGACGATGTAATCAGCCCAAAAACCATCAAGGTTCCTGACACAGTAAAAGTAATTGAGAACGCTAACTTTGTCGGGTATAACGGTTTGATGTCAATCGAACTGCCTGAAGGATTGCAATCCATTGGAGATGATTGTTTCTCATACTGTACCAGTTTGGCAACAATCCGACTCCCGGCATCGTTAACAGGTTTGGGCGCTTATCTGTTTGATTCTTGCGACAATATAACTGTAGAAGTTTACCCTGGTTCTTTGGCAGAAACAGTTTGCCGTGCGGAAGGTATACCGTATAGAATCGTGGGTGCCGAAAAACCTCCCGTAACAGCAACTCAAGAACCTTTTGTTATAGCAACTCAAGCGCCACAAGCAAAACCAGGTATTAATCTGAGAAAGTTCACCATGCAAACTTTTGATGAGTTTCACTTTAGAAGAAATCAAATGTTGGATATATATACTGGACCTGGTTACAATTACTACCGTTCTGCCAATGGTAAAGCAGCTGCCAGTACAAATGCGCAGATATTTATATTTGGCTGGGAAGAAAATTGGCTTTTGGTATTGTATGGAACGGGCAATGGTAAATCGAGATACGGTTACGCAAACAAGTCTGATTTTGATGATGATATAGGCGGCAGAACTTTGGATTTTGCCAATCTTGATGCTTCTATAGCGACATCGTGCTTCATTACTGATTGTATGCCTGATGACCATAGCATCCTTACCACGCTTAGCCCCGGTACTGCGGTAAAGTTTCTTGCTTATAACCCTGATTTTGACTGGGCATACATTGAAGTGAACGCCGATATTGGATTGATGCGCGGTTTTGTTCCCTTTGATTGTTTGAGCTATTAATGAAATTGTTATGCTAGTCAAAGCATAGGGTTTGATGCTGGAAGCCTGGGGGCTTATTGGTTATAATTTGATGCCCTGCCAAACATGTGATTGGCAGGGCATTGTGCAGATTTTATTGATACAGTGTCATGTATTCGACTTCCATATACGGTACGGTCAATTCAACATCTTGAACGGTTGTATAGGTATAGCTGCCCAGCATAGTACCTTTTACGACAACTTCATCACCCTCTAAGAGCCTAGTGACACCAGTGTTTTTGAAAGCGCCATCCCATGTCCAATCTTTGAATCCTTCGATACGTAGTTACATGATATTGTCAGCATCGCTGCCAACATAGATAATCGCATAAATGTCATATGAGTTATCGACATCGATCCAATAAATTAAAATACTATATTAGAGCGGAAGTAATTGAAAAAGGAATTGAACTAGTAGGCAAATTAGTTGAAGCCGAATAAAAAATAGGGCATGCCCCTCTCGACCAAGATTGCGGTATACCCTACTATCACCCCGAGGTTACCCCCTGAGTAAATCTATTCTACCACAGGCGGGCACCTCTTTCAACAC
>JAEZJP010000057.1 GCA_023415715.1 Bacillota bacterium | reverse complement strand
CCCATTTCCCTCCATCTGGCTCAATCGTCGCATTGCTTCGCTCCGCTCGCACTGCTCGTTTCGCCAGCCTCCTCCGCCTCGCTTCATCCGCCACAGGCGGCGCTTCGGCTACGGAGCCACAGGCGGGGTCGGGGTTCCGGAGCCCGCCAAGTGGCATATTCTGACCGCAACATGCGGGCGATTGATAATCGCCCCTACGGCGTTGTTTGTTTATTGGCTTTTCTGCCGTCCGTCGTGATTGATTGCCAAACCCATAAAAATTTCGTAACTTCTGTAGTGGACAACCAACTAACATAACCATTATTTAGACAAAGATCATGTTTTTTCAGCGGCCTCTATAGCGCGGTCCCCTTGCTTGGCACAAACAAATGGCACATATCCGCGCCTTCCAAGGTAAGCAGCCAGACCTTCTTCCCGATCCCTCCGGCATAGCCGGTCAGGCTGCCGTTTGTACCCACCACGCGGTGGCAGGGGATCAAAATGGAAATGGGGTTATGCCCGACAGCCCCGCCCACCGCCTGGGCGGAAACGCGTTTGCCGCTTGACTTTTCAAGCCGCTTCGCGATTTCCCCATAAGTCAAAACACTGCCAAAGGGAATGGTGCAAAGGATCTCCCACACCGCTTCGCGAAAAACGCTGCCCTTTGCATGAAGCGGAATCATAAAATCCGGCTCTTTTCCGGAGAAATAAAGGTCGAGCCATTCCCTTGTTTTTTCAAACACCGGTGGCATATTTCCTTGCGTTTCAAAGCCTTGTTCGTCGCCAAAGTACTTTTGGTTTTCTATCCACAGCCCGGTGATGCCATCAAAGTCGCCGGCGATTGTAAGCTTGCCGATAGGCGAAGCGTAGGTCATTGTGTATTTGCCTGGACTCATCGTATAATTCATCCTTTCTTATGTTACAGCGAATTCCACAAAAGAACAGTTGCGTAGGCGCGCCACGGTTTCCATTGTTCCGACAATTCCAGAATTTCTTTGGGCTTAAGGCCGTTCAGCGCTTTTTTCACACCGTAATCCGTGTGCGGGAAAGCGTCCGGCCAGGAAAGCGCGCGCATGGCGATGTATTGCACCGTCCACGGGCCAAAACCGGGCAATTCAAGCAGCTTCTGCATCTGCGTTTTCGGGTCGGCGCTTATGGATAGCTTGATGTCACCGCTTGCCATCTTCTCCGCCAGCGCCCGGATGGAACGCGCCCTTGCGCCTATTACGCCGAGCGTGCCAAGATGGTTTTCTATGGGGCCATCAAGGCTGCATATATCGGCCGGCGCCGGGAACGTGTGGTTAAGGCCCTGGGCAGGCATTTCCAACTCCGTTCCGTATGTGCATGCAATCCGCCCTGCCAGCGTGCGCGCCGCCCTGACTGTGATCTGCTGGCCAAGCACGGCCCGTACAGCCATTTCAAAACTGTCAAAGCAGCCGGGGACCCTTATACCATTCACGCAAAGCCCATCCTTGATTCCGTTCATGACCGAAAGGCAGCTGCAGATTTCCGCAGGGTCGCAGTCAAGGTCAAACAAATGCTTTACCCGCGCAAGCACCGTTTGGAGAACAGGCAGCAATGCCATTGAAACCGTAACGGCAAGCGCGTTCTTTTTCTCGGCATTGCGTACCGAGATTACACCCCTGTATGTTTTGCCGCCGTATTGCAACTGCACAGTGCGATGATATGCGTGATCCAAAACGCTCTCCACGCCCGGTATCGCCCGCTCGCCCAAAAATGCAAGAATATTATCCCACAAATAGGGAGGCCGGTAACCCAGATACACGGTAATGCTGTCCTTCATGCCTTCCTTGGCCTGCTCCGTATTTTTCCGAAGCGACGACGGCGGCAGATGATACTGCTTTTGAAAAAGGGCGTTGAAACGCCTTATGCTGCCAAACCCCGCGGCAAAAGCAATGCCGGTCAGCGGTAAACCCGTATCGGTCAGCAGGCTCTTTGCCATAAGCAGCCTTTGCGTTTGAATATATTGAACAGGCGATACGCCGTACTCCGACAAAAAGACGCGGCGAAGGTGCCTGCCGGTTATGCCAAGCGACTTCGCTACATCTTCCAAGCTTCCGTCCGGCAAGCCTTCCTCCATAAGGAGCGCAGCCTTTTTAGCAAGGTGGCCGGCTGCGTCCACAGGCGCGGAGCCGGGTGCAAGCTCCGGCCTGCATTTTAAACAGGGGCGGTAGCCGGCCGCTTCCGCCGCCGCTGCGCTGCCAAAGAAGGTACAGTTTTCCTCCTTGGGAATTTTCGCGCTGCACACGGGGCGGCAATAGATCCCAGTGGAGGATACGCCAACATAAATCCGCCCGTCAAAGCGCGCGTCATGGGCTTTGAACACCGGGTAACAGGTTTTCGCATCCAGGGTATTTGTTTTTTCGTTTTGCGCCATAGCATCACCTCCATCATGAAGGCGCCGCTTCTGTATGCGGCATAATCACATGGCTATTATAGCATTGTTCCACTCAAAGCGCTGGCCGTTTTCGGACATCAAATCAGCAAGCAATCGATCAGCTTACATTTCAGCCGGTATTTCGTGTGTCAACAGAAACGCCCCCACGTCACCCGTCACAGCGACACCTTTCGGCGTGCCGTTTCAGCTTGCCCGTGGAGAGCGAGCGAAGAAGAAGATATGAGCATTCATAAATTATTGACAAAATTATCTTAGGACCCTCTTGACACGAACACCGTGTCGTGCTTTATTCTTGAGTCGAAGGGATGTGCAAGCACAATGAACCAAATGCAGACCGTCGGCACAGTATCAAAAAACCATGGTATATCAAGCCGCATGCTCCGCTATTACGAACAAATCGGCTTGATTGAGAGCCGGCGCATGGAAGATTATGCTTACAGGGTTTATGATGACGCTGCTATACGGCGGCTTAGGCAAATAATCATACTACGGAAACTTCGTGTTTCTGTGAAGCAAATCCGTGAGATATTCAGCAATAGTGATGCCGTGAGCGTAATTGAGATATTCGAGCGTAATATAAACGAGTTGGACGAGCAGATTACAGCCTTATCAACTGTTAAGTCTATACTCATAAGTCTTGTTCATGAATTGCACGAAAAAGCAAATATGCGTCTGCATCTAGATTATTTAGGCGATAAATCTGTGTTTGCCATTGTGGACAGCATTTCCTTCTCAAAAAACACATTACAGGAGGAAAAATCAATGGATGACCTGAACAAAGCAAACGAAAGCCTAAGTACGCTAACGGATAGCGACGTTCGGATCGTTTATCTGCCGCCAATGACTGTAGCTGCTGCTCACTTTTCGGGGAAAGCTGAATACGGTGTGGGACCGGAAGCCACCAGTATGATAGAGCAATTTGTGTGGGACACTGGACTCCTAAAAATCAAACCCGATGCCAGGGGGATGGGTTTTGACTGCTCCAGAAAAAATCTAAAGGTTGAAGTTGGCGTGACTCCAACAGCGTATGAGGCATGGGTATCCATTCCAGCAGATATGGAAGTAAAGGCCCCTTTAATAAAAAAGACCTTTGCCGGAGGCTTATACGCCGCTCATGTATTAAGGGATTGGAGTTTTCAAGACTGGCGTTTGCTTACCGAATGGGTTGATGCAAGCGAAAAATACAAACAGGCCGATGGGCCATGCTTTGAGGAAATACTAAATTATTACAACTTAATGCAAAACGGCGCCAAAATGGAAGATACGCAGCTTGATTTGCTGTTGCCTATTCAGGAAATAACAGCTAAGGTATGATAAAATGAGTGCAAATTTTTTGACAGCTGCACCATCACAAACAACAAAGCGGACACCTCGCTATGATGAAGTGTCCGCTTTCTGCTATTGGTTCGCCGCCATTGGCAAGGTGCCTTACGCGGCGGGTGCCGGTGTCGAGACGGCGGCTTCCCCGGCAGCTTCGGCTGACGCCTTTGTTCGGCTTCGGCGCGTTTCTTAGCGGCTTTTCTGCGTTGCCGCTCACGCTGATAAAGTCTTGCAGGTAAAGAAAGAACATGGCCATGGTCAAAAAACAGTGGGAAAGAAAACGCGCGTTTTAATTCCTGCTTCAAGGTTTACCGCCCGCATCTTCCCAGGAGATGAACCCGGCATAATCCCCGCAGCCCTTGTGGTTGTCGCTGCGGTCCACAATCACGCCTGTCTGCGCGTTTACGATCAGCGTTTTGTACTCCATCATTCCGCGTTCAGTCACACCTGTCCCCTCATAATTACGAAGCTCTTTATTACCGCTTTCCACATAATGGCAGTTCACCTGCCATACGGGAACGGTATAGAACACGGCATTTTGAAGCCATTCCGCGCCGGGTTTGCGGGAAACGCCGGGCTCGTTATACAGGGCGTATCCCAGCTCCACATCAAAGATTTTCCGTATATAGCCCGCCTGTATCTCCTCCTCAATGGCTGCTTTGACCTTGCCAAAGTCGCATAACGGCACATCATCTGACAGCACATCCGTTACTTTGACTTGCTTACCAAACAAGGAAACAGCCTCCGGCTTACGGATATGAAATGTCATGCCGATACGGAGCCGCATTTCCTGATCCTTCACATCGTCCACTCCCTCCAGCACATGGCAGAGCACCGGAACTCCCTGCAGCTGCTGATTAAGACTGACGGAATAACTGCCGGGCAGCAAGAGCTTGCCCGTCTTATTGCTGACAGTGGTATTGACCATAATACTGTTTGGCCGGTCGTACTGCCATTGCATCTGACCTTCACCCATCGCGCCCACGATGCTCTTCAGATGGTTCAGCACGTCACCCAGCGTCAATTCATTGCCTTGCGCATACGAGGTGTTCATATCGAAAGGCGGGTAATAGTACGTTGAAGTCGTTTCGCCGTGTGCGCTGCGTTCTTCCTGATCTATATCGTCCAGATATGCCCTAAAAGTAGTAGAACCCAGCCTGCTTAGTTCGCTTTTCCAGCCCGCTCCCAGCGCTGAAACATCCGGCAGCCAAAAATCCGGGATAACCTTCAAAACCGGAATCTTATCCGCCTGCGGCAACATTGGCTGCACATCGATGCCAACCGTGCGCCACTTTGTTTCATAGACTTGTGTCCAGCGCGCGGGGGGGTGTTCCCGCATCTTAATGACGGTGAGATACGCTTGCGCCGATCCTGTAAGCGGCAGCAGAGCAAGACAGGCGAGCAGGGTGATCACGCAGATTTTTCTCATAAGTGCCTCCTTGATTTTTATACAGATGATCCGAATATAACGCTGCACGGCGCGCACCCGGCATGCATTACGGCTTGAGCGATTCCCATGTTACAATTTCCCCGGCAGGAAGCTGGTCTTCCCGGCCGGTGAGGCTTACAGTGGAAAGCAGCGCACCCGTTTGGGCAGAATAGTAGTAATCCCCGTATTCTATGGGTACGGTCAAGGAACCATCCCTGTCCCGCTCATCATGATAGGGCATGACATTTTCCTTCTTTGGATCCCCGGTGTATCCGCCCTTGATCCTCCACACGGGCATCATCAGCCATGTGCGGTTATCCTTTTTCCCTTGATAAAAGGCGATATAGCCGAACTCCATTTCGTCCACGCCGCGCAGCCTGCCTTCTTCGATCTGCTTTTCAAGCGCGCGTTTGATGGCGTCAAAGGAAAGCAGCGGGACATCCTTCGCATGCACCCCAAGCTCCAGTGAGCCGATAAGGGTGAAGCGGTAGTACCTGGGGTTTGAGTAAAGACAGGTCAAGCTTCCGCCGGGAGCATTTTCAATTCCGATGAAGGTACTTATGACCGGGATACCATGGATCAACTGCTTGGCTCTGAGTATATAACTGCCCATTTTTGTAATGGGATCGCCTTTTACAAGTTCGCCGTTTTTATTCTTCGCCTGATAGGTAACGCCGGACACTTTTAACGTATCGATTCGGAAATCATCCATTGTAAGCCCTGGAAAGAAGCCGATATCCTCATTGATTCTTTTCAGAAACCCTTCATAGTCAAGATCCACATTTTCCGGTGTTTGGGTGGGGACTTCACCGCCGTAAAAGGTCAGATCCTGGGGCGTGACCGTATCGCCCTTATAATTGTCCTTCTCCGGGAATATCCTGGTATCACGCTCCATCAAGGCCACGGCAGCGATGTAATCCCTCATGGCGCTTTTGGTGCCGGGCTGATCCTGATATTGCTTGAACGCATCAGGGTCCGCCTGCTTCCCCAAGCCCTCCACCTGCACAATGGGGCACGTTTGAGTCTCGGGCATCCAGCGGATGTCCGCATTGGCCACAACCTCTCGCCCTTTGGCGGTATAGGTTTCATGCCAGCCGGACATGGCTTCCTTGCACAGTTTGGGCAGGCTTACATAATCATCAGCCATGAACTCCAACTTGCTTTGGGCGAAAGCGCTCAAGAAAGGCACGGCGTTTAGCACCATGATGACAGCCGCCAAAAGGGTGAGCTGTTTCCAGCATAGTCTTTTCATCTTCGTTTCCTCCTTATTTCAAGCGCAGCGCCTGGCTCATATCCCCAACCCAGTTGTTGTTTTCGTCGATGATGACGGGCGCCAGAAAGACTTCCTCATTGTCTACGGGCAGGAAGGTGTAGCTGTATTCCACGCTTTTTCCATCTTCCAGTTTTACGGTCAGCAGGTCTTGGAGTGCGCCGATTTCCCTTCCTTTCGCATCCGCAAGCACCACGTCACGCCATGTGTTAAATACCATGTCCGCTTGCGAAAGCGTGCACCCTTCCTTCATTTCAATGCGCACGCCGGCATATGCGCGCACAGGGGACAAGAACGCGTTCAAAAGCGTTACCGTCACTTGCCCCGTTTGGAATGTGGCCATTGGCTGCGGGGCAGGGCTTGCCTTTATCGTAATATCCAGGGTTTTTCTTGCCATTATTTCTCCCGCCAGGGGAAGCTTTACGTCAAAATCCCCTTTGGGAATGATGCCGTCGGAAGCAAGCTGGATCTCCAGATAGCAGTACAGCTTCCCGCTTTCCTCATCGAAAACCGCGTCGCCGGTGGAGCCGTTGGTCATGGAATACTCCGTTCCGTCCAAAACGAACCAGTCGCAGCTGCCGTCCGGATGGATCCCGTCAATGGCCAGCGCCTTGCGGAACGTGCTTTCCGGGTTATCCATATCCTCCTGCGTAAGGTGCGCGGCCAGGTTCTTTGCCTGAACGCTGTACACCACCCGAAGGCAGCCCCCGTCATACACCGTCTCTTCTACAGTGAGAACAGTATTTGGCATATCCAGGCTGCCAAGATCCGTTTGCACAAGTTTCCCTGCGCCCTCGAGCACGCCGCTGTATCCCGACATGCGCTCCATAAACCTGAATACGCCCAAACGGTTTCCGACGGCAACGGCGATCGCGGCTATCAGCAATACCGCCGCCATAACGGTTATGAAAGACAAACGCCTGGCGGAGCGTGCGGGGGCCGGCCTTGCCTTGGCCTGAATGGTTTTTAATGTATATAGCAATTGGTTTTTCAACTCTTGGGGCATGGCTGGATAGGCCTTGAGCATTCTTTTCCGTGAATCCATGCTGCTTCCTCCTTACGGCATTCTTTCAGCAAAGCGGCCAGTTTTTTTCTGCCGCGGAACAAACGGTTTTTCACCATACCCTGGGGGATACGCATCACATGGGCGATTTCCTGAACGCAAAGCCTTTCCGTATAGTACAGGGTGATAGGCAGGCGAAGCCCTTCGTCCAATCGCTTAAGCGCCGCCGCAAGCGCCTCATCCTCCACCTGCTCTTGCGGAAGGGATATGTCTTCGGTGAGCTCCACGGTTTTGATATTTCTCTTGCGAAGGATATCCTTGGAGCAATTGATGACGATGCGGATCATCCAGCCTCGAAATGCGTCTATCGTTTTTAAAGTGCGAATGCTTCCCCAGGCCTTCAGCAGCGCGTCCTGCAAGGCATCCTTACAATCCTCCTGGTGATGGAGCAATGTATATGCCACACGGTAAAGCGTTTCCTGATTTTCAAGCACAAGCTGTGAAAAGGTTTGTTCGTCCACGGGAACCCTCCTTTTGTGTTTGATAACCGGTTTCACCCTTATAGACGTGTGTTTTTATGAAATGGTATGATCTGGAGAAAATTAATTTTTATTGACTATGATCCATGCCATCAAACCCATACAGGCTTTTCTTATATCATAACACGTTCGGTATGCCCTGCAGGTCATTTATGTTCATCCAATAACCGTTCTTTGACAGCAACAACCGCATTGCGCGCATTGCCTGAATCTGTTATGATGACCTTATAAATTGCAATATGTATAAGGTAGATGATCCGATGAAGCTGTCGCTTCGTAAAAAAATCATGTTCAGCTATACGGTTCTTGTGATCATCAGCATTTCCATCAGTGCTGTGGTGTTTTTGTATTCCCGCGAATATGTAACCAACCGTTCCATGCAGGACATCGCGCTGGAATCCATACAGGCGGACAACCGCACGTTTGACACGACGCGCCAATACATCCACAGCCTGTCCATGTCCATCATTGCGAACCAGCTGGTTCAAAGCGCGCTGTCGGATTACAATTGGGAATCGGACCGCATCGCACAGCGCTATGTAATGGAAACGGTGAACCTGGACCCCATTGTGTCCTCTGCCTACATATTCAGGCCGGACGGCATACGCTATTATTCGGACAAAAACACATTGCAGCCCTTTACCTACTCCGCCATACAGCAAACGCCCATATATACAACCATTGCGGCGCGCAACGGCGGCTACGTTGTAACGCGTAACGCGGGCGGGCTCATCAATAACGGCATTGAGTACTTTTCATTCATGCGGATCATCAACAGCCTCAAAACATTAAAGCCCCTCGGCCTTCTATGCATCAACGTAGAGTTTGAGAAAATATTCAATCCCCGAAAAGAACCCATACAAATCCTGGATGATAAAGACGGAACACTGGTGCTGTGGAATAATGATAACGGGCTGATCGACCCTCAAAAAGTGTCCTCCCTGTTCCAGGGGGAGGATACGTTTTCCGTCATCCAGCGCCATCAAAACAAGAATTACGTGCTGGTGGGGATCAAAAACCATGATTTGTCCATGACGTTTGTACGCAGCATTCCGGTGTATAACGCGCCGCTTCCCCTGAGCATGTATACGACCATCATCGCGCTCACGATTTTGCTGAACGGATTTTTGTTCATCTTCGGTTCATTCTGGATCTCCAGGTACATTTCACGCCCCGTTAAATCGCTGATAGAGTCCATTGAAGGCGTGTACAACGGGAATTTTAATTTCGTCACCACCATCAAAACACATGATGAAATCGGCCGGTTCCAGGATGTGTACAATACCACCATTCAAAAAATACAGCAGCTCATATCAGACATTATAGAAGAACAAAAAGCGCTGCGGCGTGCCGAACTGGAGATCACCATTGCGCAAATCAACCCGCATTTCCTGTACAACACGCTCAATACCATCAATTCGCTGGCTGTAATGGGCAAGACGGCCGAGGTTTCCGAAACCATCAAGGCGCTGGGCGACTTTTACAAAAGCAGCCTGAACAACGGCGAAGACCTGATCACGCTGGAAAAAGAGCTGGAATCCATCCGTTCCTACATTTACATCCAGCAGCTTCGCTATGCCGGCATGTTCAGGATGGAATACGACATTCAACCGGAAGCGCTGTCCGTGCGTGTGCCCAAAATGATTCTTCAGCCGCTGGTGGAAAACGCCATCTATCACGGCATCCGCATGAGCGTGGAGGAGGATGGGCTCATATTGATCAAGGCCTGGGTAGAAGATAATGATTTGCGGATAGAAGTGACCGACAACGGAAACGGCATGTCTGAGGAGCGTTTGGAGGAAGTCCGCAAGGGAAAGAGCATAGGCCTTGGCGCAACCATGCGGCGAATAGCCATCGTCTGCGGGGAAGGCAGCGAATTTACATTAAGCAGCACGCTTGGCGAAGGCACCACCGTTTCCATTAAAATGACCAGGGGGCTTTAATATGCTGAAACTGAAAGTAATGATCGTGGAAGATGAATCGCTTGAGCGGATGCTGCTCAAGCGGTATTTGGAAAATGAGTCTGATTTGTACGAAGTGGTGAAGGAGGCCTCCTTTGCCCTGGAAGCCCTCGAATATTTGGATGAGCACACGGTGGATATCGTGATCACGGACATCAACATGCCTGTGATGGACGGGCTTACGATGGCGCAGCGCATACTTGCAATGGATGAAAGCGTGCAGGTGATCGTCATCACCGGCTACAACGACTTTGAACATGCGCAGCGGGCGATCAAGATCGGCATTGTGGATTATCTGGTAAAGCCTGTGGACGCCAAAGAGTTTTCATTGATCCTTTTAGGCGTGCGGGAAAAGATACTAAAAATGCAGGGAGGCGGAATTTCCAGCACGGAAATAGAGCGGCAGATTGCGCAAAGCATGCCCGCATTGCGCGACCGCTTTTTGAATGAACTGGTCACAAAGCCGATGGACGCCGAAGTAATGAGGGAGAAGCTTTCCTTTTTCAAGCTGGAGCTGAACGGAGGCTTTTTTCAGGTGGCCGTGGCGGCGCTTCTTCAAAACAACCTGAACACCATGCAGCAATTGTTCACCCTGTATTCAGTCGGGAATATGGCCAGGGAGGCGCTGGAACCTGAGCATGTATTTCTTTCGGAAAACAGCCTGCTTGTGCTTTTATGCCGCCGCTCCGGGGAAACACCCGCGGACTTTGATAAGCTTAAGCATGTTCTGGACAGTGCGCTGGATGTACCATATGCCATCGGCGTCGGATCCGTGGCGGAAGGCATGGAAAGCATCAGCCGGTCGTATGCCGAGGCGCTGCGCGCCGTAAACTGCCACACCTTTCTTGGCGCCAATCAGGTGATTAACTATCAGGATCTGGGTGTGGTGGAGGATAGGCTTACCTTGTCGGTGCCTATTCCCGTGGCCATGTCGGAACTTACGCAGATGGAATTTTTTTTGCGGGGCGGCATGAATGCAAGCATGCGCGCATGGGTGGAAGAGCACTTTTCCTACGTCAATGACAGCATTGAAAATGCGCGCCTGCGCGCGGTGCAGGTGATATCCAGCCTGTACGCAATGCGTGTGGAGCCTTTCATGAATTTGAAGGAACGGATCGCGCAGACGTTTGAATTGAATTCGGCTGCGGAAATCCGGGATCTGCTGCTGACACTGCTGGGCGAAGCCACCAGCACGCTGGAAAGCATACGCAAAAACACGGTTTCCAGGCAGATCCAAAGCATTGTGGATTACGTACAGGAGCACCTTAGCGAGCCGTCCCTTTCGCTGCACGAAACGTCAAAGCATTTTTTCTTCAATGCTTCCTACTTAAGCCGCATTTTCAAGCAATATACCGGCATGTCCTTCCGTGATTATGTGAACAAGCAGCGCATTGATCAGGCGCGCAAATACCTGGATGACCCAAACGCGAAAGCCTATGAGGTGGGCGTCCGCGTAGGCATCGACGACCCCAACTATTTCTCGACACTGTTCAAGAAATATGCCGGCATGACCATCAAACAATACCGGTCCGGCACGGATCATGGCTAAAAAGGTTGAAAAGCAGTCAAATAATTAAAGGTGGTGGTAAAATTTCTATATGTAATTAGGGAAGCCTTTCATGTATGATGATTACACCAACAAAAATTCAATAGGAGGTACAACCATGAAAAGGTTCTCCCGTATCCTGGCTGTGGCTGTAGTCGCGGTCATGGCGCTCTCCCTGGCCCTTGGCACAGGCGCGCTGGCCCAGGAAAAGAAGACGCTCAACGTATGGCACCTGTGGACCACCGAATCCGATGCCAACGCCAAGTCTTTCAACATCGTTCTGAAACAGTGGCAGGAACTGCATCCCGACGTTGAAGTCGTGATCGACGCCACCGAAAGCGAAGCCTACAAGACCAAGCTCAAAACCGCCATGGCCGCCAACGAAGTGCCTGACGTGTTCTTTGCCTGGGGCGGCGGCTTCGCCAAGCCCTTTGTAGAAGCCGGCCAGGTTCTCGCTCTGGATGATTACCTTGCTGACGGCACCAAAGACCGCCTGCTGGGCGGCGCTCTGGACAACGTCACCTACGGCGGCAAGACCTACGGCCTGACGTTCATCCAGTGGGTTGGCACGCTGTACTGCAACAAGGAAATGTTCGACGCCAACGGTGTTAAAATCCCCACCACCAACGACGAGCTGCTCGCTGCCGTGGCTGCCTTCAAGGCCAAGGGGATCGTTCCCTTCACCGTAGGCGCCAAGGATGGTTGGCCGGCCATGTTCTACCAGAACGTGTACGCCGTGCGCACCGCCGGTGCCAAGCTCAGCAACGAAGCCCTCTCCGGCGCCTCTACGTTCAATGCGCCCGAGTTCGTGCAGTCCGCCAAGTACCTGGATGACCTGGTAAAGGCCGGCGCTTTCGATCCCGGCGCTCTGGCCCTGACCTATGACGAAGCGAAGATCCCCTTCCTGGCAGGCCAAGTTCCCATGATCTATCAGGGCAGCTGGCTGGCCGGCGAGATCCAGGACCCGGCCCTGTCCCAGGTTGTGGATAAGGTTGTAGCCGTGAACTGGCCCTCCATCGCCGACGGCAAGGGCGAAGCGGCCGAGATCCTGGGCGGCGCCATCGACAGCCTGATGGTCAGCAACAACGCCAAGGACAAGGAACTGGCCGTGGAATTCGTGAAGTACATTACCGAGAACATGTCCCGCGAAAGCTTCAAGCTGGGTGCCGGCATTGCTACTTGGAAGATCGATATGACCGGCATCACAGTAAGCCCGCTGGTTCAGAACATCATCGATTTCGCTTCCAAGTCCACCGGCTCTGTGCTCGCATGGGATACCTTCCTCTCCGGCGAAGCCGCTGAGCGCCATAAGAGCCTTGTGCAGGAGATTTTTGCCGGCCAGCTCACCCCCGAAAACTTCGCGGTTGAAATGGAAAAGCTGCAGCAGCAATAAACCCGCTTGACAGGGTTCATCCCTAAAGAATGAACGCTATCCCCTACGGAACCTGTTTCGTAGGGGATAGTGTCTAAAATGCCAAAAATCGCCTCCCTTTGAGGGATTTCGCTGTAGGGGTTGATGAAGTGGAAAAAGTCTTCAGGGACAAGCGGGCCATTGCAATCTTTGTGCTGCCGGCTCTCATTGCGTTTTCATCCATTGTGATTTTGCCTATCGTATTTTCAGGGTATTATTCTTTGCTGGACTGGAACGGCGCCGGCAAGAGCACGTTTATCGGCTTTGCCAACTACATTGAAATGTTCACCAATCCGTCCACCTATTTTGTAAAAGGAATCATCAATTCGGCCATACTGGCCGGCTTGTCCATTTTCGTTCAGGTGCCGCTGGCGCTGGGCCTTGCGCTGCTCATATCCCGCGGGGTCAGGTTTGAAGGCCTCTTCCGCAACGTGTATTTTATTCCCGTCATCATTTCCACTACGGTCATCGGCCAATTGTGGATGAAGATATATCACCCCAACAACGGCATGCTCAACGTGCTGCTCCAAAATATCGGGCTTGCAAGCTGGAAGCACAGCTGGCTTGGCGATCCCACTATTTCGCTGGGCGCCGTCTTCTTTGTGCTGATCTGGCAATACATCGGCTATCATATGCTGCTGCTCTACTCCGCCGTCAAGGCCATTCCCTCCACGCTGTATGAGGCGGCTGAGATCGACGGCTGCTCCAAAGGGCAGCTTTCCCGCCACATCTCCATCCCGCTTATCATGCCCATGATCAAGGTTTGCGTAACGTTCGCGCTCATCGGCTCGCTGAAAACCTTTGATCTTATCTATGTGCTCACCAAGGGCGGCCCCATCCATGCCACCGAGGTGCCCACTACGCTCATGTTCGCCAACATCTTCCTCAACTACCGCTACGGCATGGGAAGCTCGATGGCGATCTTCATCCTCTTGGAATGCCTGCTGTTCACGGTCTGCGTCCAGCGGCTGTTCAAGGTGGAAGACCTTGAATTTTAAGGAGGATACGCATGTATAAGTTTTCAAGGACCACAAAAAAAGTCATCCTCTATACGGTGCTTATCATTATCGCGCTGGTGCAGATTTTTCCGCTCTATTGGCTGTTTACCTTTTCGCTGAAGGACAATATCCAAATCTTTCAGACCAACCCCTTGGGGCTGCCGAACCCTTACCACTTTGAAAACTTTACGGACGTGCTGGAAAAGGGCAAAGTGGCGTCCTTCCTGCTCAACAGCGTCCTGGTTACGGTATCCACCATCTTCATTTCCACCATCCTTTCCACCATGGCGGCCTACGCCATCGCGCGCATGAAATGGAAATGGAGCAATGGTGCGCTTCTCTTTTTCCTCATGGGCATGATGATTCCGCTGCACGCAACGCTTGTGCCGCTGTTCATCTTCTTAAAGCGCACCAGCCTGTACGATACGCCCTTTGCGCTGATCCTGCCGTATGTGGCCTTCGCGATCCCCATGGCCATTTATATCTTTGTGGGCTTTTTCAAAACGATCCCGCGGGAGATGGAAGAAGCCGCGTGCCTGGACGGCATGAACATCTATGGCATTTTCGTTCGGATCATGGTTCCCCTCATCCGCCCGGCCATCGCCACCGTCGCGATCTTTACATACCTGAGCTGCTGGAATGAATTGATGTTCGCCATTTCGTTCATCAGCAAACCCCAGTGGAAGACGCTGACGGTGGGCATCATGGGCATGGTAGGCATGTACGCCACCAACTGGGGCGCGCTTGGCGCCGGCCTTGTCGTCGCCACAGTGCCCACGCTGATCATTTATCTATTGATGAGCGGCGAAATTCAAAAGAGCTTTACAACGGGGGCGCTGAAGGGGTAAGAAAAGAAACCGGGGGATATTGGGGAGTTTATAGACATCCGAAAGTCTGTTAATGTGGATAGTCCGCAAAAAGGAATACTAAGGAGCTGCCGTAATGGACAGCTCCTTTTATTCTACGTATGATTCCGGCGATGCACTGGCCACTATGACCCTACAAAAATCTTATTCTCTTTATTGGCAGACTATTGACAGAACGATGTTTTTTTGCTATATTTTATACAAACTCATTATAATAGAATAGCTAATAGGAGGTAACCCATGAAAAAGGTCCTGTCTGTTCTGCTGGCCGTTCTGTTCATCACCCTCCCCGTACTGGCCATGGCTACCGGTATTGTAGCTGAAGGCACTTATAAGGACGGAGTTTACACAGGTGAAGGCGAAGGCATTTCCGGGCCCCTTAAGGTGGAAGTAACCATCGAAGGCGGAGTCATCAAAGACATCAAGCTTCTGGAAACCACAGACACCGAAGATGTTTATACCGAAGCGGTGGATGCCGTGTTTCCCGCGATCATTGCCGCCAATACCGTTACGGGCGTAGATGTTAAGTCAGGCGCCACCATCTCCTCCACAGGCATGCTGACCGCCGTGGCCAATGCTCTTGCGCAGGCCGGGGCTGCCGTGACGCTGCCGGAAGCAAAGGAAGAAGTAGTCACCGTCCAGGAGCCTTCCAAAGTAGGTTCCGGCACCGTGTACATGGGCTTTGGCTCCGTGCCGAATTTCCGCGTCGGCCCCGGCAAAGACCCCACCGAGACACAGGTATACTCCTTTAACGTGACCATGGCCTCCGTCCTGTTTGACGAAGAAGGCCGCATTCTGGATCTGAATGTGGACGTTTACGAGATCGCAACCCCCAACTATGACGGCGCGAGCATGCCCCACTTCTCCGGCTGGCCGGGCAAGGAAGGCTACAACGTGTTTGACCATGAGAAAGAGGCTGTTTCAGGCGTTTCAGAGAACACCGAAGATTCTGTGAAGGCGGAAGTAAACGGCTGGCTGACCAAGCGCGAGCGCGGCGACACCTATGAAATGAATCCCCAGAACGAATGGTACAAGCAGATGGATTCCTATGAAGCAATGTTCACAGGCATGACCGTGCAGGAGATTCGCGATTGGTTCGGCAAGTATACCTCCACCCGCAATGGCCGGCCCATCAAGCTCAATTCCGAGAATGAAGATGATATCAAGGCGCTGGCCGCTATGAGCGAAGAAGACAAGGCCGTGCTGGCCGATGTAACCTCACAGGCTACCATAAGTCTTTCCGATGCCCACGGCCTCATCCTGGAAGCGATTGAGGAAGCCTATGCCAACCGTAAGGCATCACTGACGATCGGCGAATAAATTAAGTAACAACGAAGAGGGCGGCGCGGAGTAATCCGTGCCGCCTTTATTTTTGGTTGAGCTTTGCTTTCACACCCATCATCAGATAACATCCTAACATCACGCCCCGCCTCTGTCATCCTGAGTCGCGTAGCGGCGAAGGATCTTAGCGTAACACGATGGGCCAAGATCCTTAATCCGAATGAAAGAACAATACAGCTTGAAAGATTGAGCGTGTCAAACCGACTAAAGGGCAAGGAGAAGTAGGGGGGATTTCGATGTCCCCCCTTACTCCTCCTTGCATTCTTCATAACCCCCTTGAGACGACCAAGGGCCTGCGGGCCCTGGACCCAAAGAAGGAGAAACGTAAGAACTCAAGATATAGATAAGGAATCAAGGGGACAGTTCATGAGGTTCGCTGTTTTAAAGATTGACCAGCGTCAGCAGAGCAATTGTTGTAAAAAATAATCGGAGAATTCCAGTAAATTAGTAACCGAAGGAACCGTTCTGTGATTTTAGATTATCACATATCAATGCTTTTTAGCGAAATGGTTTACCTGGTAGTTTTATTTTAGAGCAAAAATGGCATCTGTCATCGCTGAACCTCCTAAAATTCCATATACACCATATTTCATATCAATGTTGCATGGCCACTGTGGGCTTCTTAGTATCAAGGTACCATTATAAAAGCATGATAGCATATCAAAGTCTATTATACATTTTTCATTAATATCAGTTGAGCAATGTGAGAATAAATCAAGAAGTCCAATAGTTGCTTCATCTTGGGAAATAATGAATGAAAACGGCGATGAAGATAAACAACTAACCAACCCATGGGGAAAGAATTCTTTATGATTCTCGTCATATATCAATGTAGCATCACGAACAATAAAGATGCTATTATGTGGATAGAACAGTTGTTGTAGATGAAAACCTTTTGGAGGAAGAAGTGTTTGATCAAGAAAGTATTTTCGTAATTCTAAATCAATTTTGCATATATCAAAAGAGTTTTTAGCAGCAAGCAAATGCCCAACGATAGCTCGACATAAGCGATTTATTTCGATTTCAACCAGTATATATTGTGGTATTATACCTCCCGCAAAAATTACCTTTTCGATTGCTGTCAAATATTTATTGTAGGTGATATCATAGGATGAGCCTAGAAGAGTATTATTGCATTCTGAACACAACGATCGAAATCTAATACCGTTCTGTGATATATAATATTCTCTTAATTGTGTACCATTTCCATTTAGTGTAAATGGTATTCTGTAATTTGTTTTTAAATTGTTTCTATTGAATTTTGGAGGTATATGATCCCATGTTAAATTTGATAATTTGCCACAAATATTACATCTATCGCATTTGTTTCTTTTTTCAGTTGAATAATACATAAATGTGCCTCCAATGTCGATTTGATCATTCGGAAGTGATATTATACCCATGGTTTGTGCTGGCTACCAGACGATAAACCCAAATTTGCGAAACGGCGTGTATTTTTGTATGGCATCCGGTTTGAGACCCCCGGAATACAGCAATGCTAAGTTATTGCTTATACCCATTAATCTATAGTTTCTTCGCTTTGAAAAATGTTAAACCAAGAAAATCTAACTTATCTGATGTGGAATTACCAATTTTATATTTCCATCTATCTTGCAGAAAATAAACTAATTTAAGACCTCTTTTCTTTATTTCTTCTGCTCCCCAATCATCAAATTCTGTTAATTCTATCTCAGCGTATGTACCATATCTATAGCCTACAAGATTTTGGTTACCGTTTTTCTTTTCGGGAAATGGTTTGTTTCCTAAACGTCCATTTTTTGTTTCTGAAACTGCTACAAAATTGCCTAAAGAATTTCTCAATGATGTTTTTTGCTTCTGGTTATAAATTTCAAATAATTCCAACCAATAATTATGCCTTGCTCTTTGCGGATAAATATGTTCAATGGAATCATAGCCTTTACCAAAATAAATACTTCTGTTCAATTTTTCAATATTAGCTTTGCTCGCATTCACCAAAGACACTTCATATTCACACAAAAAATATCGCAAAAAATTTTCGTTGTAGAAACCGTTACGTTTATAGTAAGATATTAAGTTCTTGTTTATAGTCTCGTTATCAGCAATACCCCCAGTAATTTTATCAATTTTTTCACTTACTCCTGCTAAAGTTAGATCACCTTTATCCAGCTTAATAAGAATATCGTTAATATCAATATTCAAAAGTGAAAAATCTCTATTAAAACATTCATATGGTATAAAGTCTCTCAAAAAGAGGTATCTTTCAAATATCTTCAAAAACTTGAGAAGTGTCCTGTCATCTTTTGCATATTGTAAACAAACCAGTAATAATACTTTATAAGGGTTAGCTCTTTCCCCCCCCATATAACGCCTATCTCTTATACGCTGAGGCCGAAATAGAAAGCTAATCTTCTTTAAATACTCAATGATACTCTCTGAATATCCCGAATCATCTGGATTATTAAAAACATACCATGTTTTTATTGACTCTTTTAGGCTGTCAATATACTCAATAATGTCATTGGTTTTCAATGTATTGTCAGATATTTTTTCAGTAACAAAATATTCATCCAGCAAGTAGTCATATAGTGGCATATTGGGTAGATAATATTCGCTTTTCCTTCTATATTTTTTTTCGATTTCGTTCAGTTGATGACAAAAATTTATATGAAAATGAGCATCAAGAAACTCATCATCAGGTAAATAGTTCAACCTACCTTGTCCCAGAACATGGTAAATATCTTTCCAACATTCATTAATGTCTCGTCTTAATCTTGCTTTTATATCATCAGAAACGGAAAAAAGAGTAGATAGATATATTAGGCGATTTTTTAACAATTCCAAATAAGATAAAGGTTTCCCTCGATTATTCATTGTTTCAAAGGTCACATAAACATCAATATCAGAAGATATCTCATAAGTGTTAAACAAAAAATGCTGGGTTATCTTGGTATATATTAGTTCCAATTGTTTTCTGTTCAATTGTTTAAGCTTATTTTCAAAAAAGACTAAAGCATTTTTAAGATTCAGCGTGTATGTGGTTTCTTTATTAGCAAATTTATCAGGATTTTTCCCACAATAGACATAATCAGTAAGATAGCTATAACTAGGATTAGCAACTTCATATCCAAATAGATATGAATTGGATTTATTCTCGTCTTTGGATTCAGATATAAATCGTTTGGTAATGTCTGCGGCATTTGTATAATTAAGTTTATCAATTTTATTTTGCGTCATAAAATTGATAATAGACTTTATCAATAATATCGAAGTAGTTAATCTTTGTTGCCCATCAACAATATAATAAGGTGCAAATCTTTTAGACTTTATTAACCATAAGTCATCGACCCATTGATTATAAATATTTTCCTGGACCGGTTCTAATGTAAGTACACCAACATAATGATTTTTGCCATTAGAAAGACGTAGCAAGTCATTCCAAAATTCCGTAACTTCTTTCTCAGTCCATGCATATCCCCGCTGATAATCAGGGATTCTGAATATCCTATCAGTAAAAACTTTGGATAATGTTATTAGCTGTTCGTTCATTGTAGCAATCCCCTTTTGTAATGTATCACAACAATATAATTTTCTAGTAGATTATACAATAATTGACGATTTTCAGCAATGCCAAGCGGAAAATTAAGCAGGGCAATCTCATTTGAACCAGGCGGAATTGTTAACGACCTTTCCTTTGTACAAAAAATAATCAAGGCAGTGGAACGCTCCTAAGATGGAGGACAGAGAAGAGAATATGCAACCAAGGATGTGCATTATTATACAGATTCTATGCAGCAGGCTCTAACCACATACAACACTCCATAATCCCGATGCAATCCCTGCACACCACATGCTTACCTATTGCGTCTTTTTACGAAAAAGATGGTATAAAACCCATGTAGAACACAGGGGACGACTCCATGTGTTGAAAGATGCAAATGGCATTACTACGTCACGTGTTTTTTCGTTCCTGTACTTCTTGCAACACCTTTTACCCAACCGGCACAGATATACTAACAAGCCCGTATTCCGGAACGGAAACCAGGGCTTTCCCTCCTGAAAAATCCACCTGGAAATCATACGATGCAGCCTTAAACGGGCTGCCAAACGCATTGACAGCAGTTTTACTCTCATCGCCTAAAACAAGTCCTTGTACCTCCCCTGTGAAAGCGCTGCCTTGCAGTTCAATTTCGATTTCCTTTTTTTCGCCGGAAACGTTCACCAGCTTCAATTGAATGGCGCTTTTGCTTCCGGTGACCAGGGTGTATACATCATTTTCTTCACACGCATCTTCCAGCAGATAATCGCCCCTGGTGGTGGAAAATATCTGCTGCACATAATAGTTTGGGGTCAGCAGCACAGTGCTTTCGTTGAACCAAATCATATCCGGCGTCCATTGCGCAAAGCCATCCCTGGCAAACAACGGCGCGTAGCAGGCAAGGCGCACCAGATCGCTGTTGCGCTCTAAACCTGTCATGTACGCGGCTTCGCAAAGCGCCGAATACAGGTTGTTGGGCCTCTTTCCCGACACAGCCGGTTCATGGGCGGCATACTCGCCGAGAAACACAGGATTGCCGTTCCTGTCATAATGGTCGTACCGTTCAATGTTTTTCAAAAACCAATAATCCGATGCCATATAGTAATGCTCATCCACCATGTCCTGGAGGAACCCGGCCCTGATCCTGCGCCAGCTATCCTCAAAGGGTCCGCCTTCCGCCACCGCACCGGCCGCCGCGATGCAGACGATATCATGGTAGGCTGCCTTCACAAGGCCCAAAAGCATTTCATTTTTCTTCTCCCGCATCGCGGTAGTGCATGCGCACCTTGATATCCTGCGGGTAATTGCCAAACCCCCTGCCGAAAATGGTCAGTCCGCCCTGGTTGCGGGCTTTGTCCGGCACGCTTAAGCGCAATGTCATCGTATTTGTGTTGTTATCAATGCCCAGGTCGGAAAGGCATACGTTGGAGATTTTGAAGCCGTCAATAAACGATCCGCTGTCGTTGACGGAAAGCAGCTTGAACAAACCGTGCTGGTTCCAATTCCTAAACCACCAGTCGGGATTATAAATGCCTTTTGTGCGGCCAAAGTCGCCGGGGCTGATCCAATAGCCCAGCTCCCTTCCGTTAATGGAAAAATAGATGTCGCTGGGCCAGTCTTCACAGACGCCCGGCGCTTCGGACGAGATTTCAAAAGATATTTGCAGCTCCAGCAGCAGCTGGTTTGCCCTTAAAAGGTTGGGAACCATATATTCCACATACCCTTTGCCAAACCAAAGAATACCGGCGGTGGCCCGCTCGGGGTAGCCAAAGAAGCGCGGCTCATCCACTTCGCCAATCAGGTGCTCGCTGTTGGCAAGGCCGCAGGTCGGAAAGATTTCATAAGCGGTATACTGTCCGACGCCGATTTCCGTTTCGTACGTATTCCGCCCTTCGTCCAAAGGGGTGGGATCAATGATGATACGCTCCTGCGCAACGCTGCATACCTTTTGCAGGCCATGCTTTCCCACAGACATCTCCACATCCACCAGTCCGCAATCCACCAAAGCCTTGATATGGGGCGTCAGCGCGCCGCTGGTAATGCCTAGCTCCTGGGAAATGACGGTCATGGGCTGGGGGCCTTTGACGCTCAACATCTCCACAATGGAAATGCGGGTGTCAGAATCCAAGGCATGAAACAAGGGCATCCCATCCCGCAGCTTTTGGATGTGTATCATTCAGATCCTCCAAGAATTCATATTTCTACTGCGCCGCCGTATTGCGGCTCCCCCACAATGCGACGCCGTTTTCTGACATGGCGGTGAAGGTGATGGTCCATGATTTTTGCTGATTGTCAAACGCCCTTACGAAGACACCGTTATAAGCGACGCCGTCCAGGGTGATCGCCATGCGGTTATTCTCAAGGCTCTGCCATGTGCCAACAGCGTTTCCGGACAGGGTGCCATCCGCGTTAAGCGTGACCATCACCGAGCGGTGCGGCTTCGGATTGATATCCGACTGATGGTTGATGACCTTGTATTCGCCGGCTATGTCAGATTGTGCAACCGGGGCGATTTTTTCACCGGCATAGCGGTACAGCGTAACGACAGGCCAGCCCGCTTCATTGAAGTAGAATTGATGCACCCTGACAGAATGGGCCTCCCCGCCGTTTATAAAGCGGGTATGGAACACCAGAAAATACTGGTTGGTTTCCTTAAGATAAATGGCGGAATTGTGGCCCGGCGATACATATCCCACCATCATGCGGTTTTGCTCGCCTTCAAGGGCCATGAATTGATACCCGCCCATGAGCTTTACGCCGTAGTCCACAATGTCCACATCCAGGAAAAAAGAGCCGGTGCGGCCGCCGCACTTGATCATGTCCTGATTCTTGGCGTCCAGGTAAGGGCCGTCGGGGTTCTTGGAGCGTGCCACCCTTATGTTGTATCCGCCCTTGCTGTCCAGGCCGCCGAAGGAGAGAAAGAGATAGTAATAGTCCGTTTCAGGGGAATACAGTATGAACGGCCCCTCGATGCGGCTGTGGTTTTTGCCCAGCAGTTTTTTGCCGTAGCCCTGGCCCTCCAGGGGAAAGCCGGTTTCATCGTTCATTTCCAGAATGTATATGCCGCCGGAATAGGAACCGTAGACCATCCACAGCTTTCCGTTTTTGTCATAGAAGGTATGGGGATCAATAACATTGGGGTGCTTGGTGGCATCATACCGGGTTCCATCGGCGCCAGCGCCCTGCATGCCGGAATACAGGAAGACCCCCAGGTCTTTATACGGCCCCTCGGGCTTATCGCTTACCGCCAGCCCCAAAGCGCTCAGCGGCGAATCGCCGCGGCAGCAGCAATAGTACATGTAATAGCGGCCATCCTTCAATTGCTGCACGCAGGGGGCCCAGAAGGTGTTTGTCTGTGCCCAGGTAAGGGCGGTTTTCATTTCCTGCTGCACATTGTCAACCAGGGTGCAGCCCTCCTGGGCGTTGGTGGAAATGGTTTCCCAGGCCATCAGGTCCAGCGACCTGGCGGCCGCCATATGGCTTCCGAAAATATAGAAATATCCATCCTCCGCCCGTATGATAGACGGGTCATGAACCGAAGTCTCACGGAACACGGGCGCTTCCTCCCCCAGGGCCTCAAGCATTGTACATGATGCAGCCAAAATCAACGCAAGCATGGTCACAATCACTTTCCGCATGTTGGCACCGCCATTTTCTTTTATTTTGGAATATTCTAAATTAATATGCTTCCGCCTTAAGTAATTTCATCATATCCTAAAAAAAAAGTAATGTAAATGGTTACGCAAAAAGAAAACGAAATTCATCCCTCCAGTGAGCGGGATGTTCATTCTATATTGTCATAATGGTTCACACGCCTATTTTCTGGTTATATGGCAATGAGCGGCTGTAACAAAATCAGTTGCGTTGCTTATTTAAACAGTAATTCAAGGAGGGTGATTTTTTTGAAACGAATCGCTGGATTTTTGATGGTTATCCTATTGCTGCTCAGCGCATGGCCTGCCATGAGCGAAACGGCCTCGCCTTCTGATAACTCTGTGCTGTCCGCAACGTCTTTGTCAGGCTTTACGCCGGAAGAACTTTTACAGCAGTGGTATCAAATCAGCGCTTTGCTAAGGGAAAACGGCAATTACCCATTTGTGGAACTGCGCCAGGGCGATACGGGGTATGAGGTAAAGGCCTTACAGACACGTCTTAAAGAACTGGGTTTCTATAAAAAAGATGTGGCCGACAACTTTGGAAAGGGTACTTATTCCGCAATGCGTTTGTTCGAAAAAGCCAATCATCTGACCGTGAACGGGATTGCCTCCGTATCGGACCAACAAACGCTTTTCAGCAGTACGGCCATCGCCTATTCGGAAAAGAAGACAAATTCCAGCAATGGCGGCAACGACGTCATATCAGGCGCGACCACAAAAAAGGATTAAAAAGCATCCCGTCCGACTGGGCGGGCGGGATGCAATCATTTTGTTTGCCATATTCCTCAAGGCCAAAGCGCGGCGGGTTCCTATGAACAGCCGGAATTCCTTTCGCCCCTTTAAAGCTTTGCCATATATTTGGCTGTGCGGACCATTTGGCTGGTAAATGAGTTTTCATTGTCATACCAAGCTGCGATCTTTACCAGCGTATCGTCCCCCAGTTGCGTTACCTTTGTCTGTGTCGCATCGAACAGGCTGCCATAGGTCATGCCTATGATATCGGAGGAGACGATCATTTCATCGGTGTAGCCGTACTCATCGGACTTGGATTTTTCCATCTTTTCATTGACCTGCTCCGCTGTTACAACGCCGCTTACAACAGCGGTCAGCTCCGTCAGCGAGCCAGTGATGACAGGCACCCTTTGGGATGTGCCGTCCAGCTTGCCGGCAAGCTCCGGGATCACCAGGCCGATTGCTTTTGCCGCGCCGGTGGTGGTGGGTATGATGTTGCCGGCCGCGGTGCGCGCCCGGCGCAAATCGCCCTTGGCATGGGGGCCGTCCAGCGTGTTCTGGTCGTTTGTATAGGCGTGGATCGTTGTCATAAAGCCCTTTTTGATGAGCGCAAGCTCGTTCAAAAAATACGCCATGGGCGCCAGGCAGTTTGTGGTGCAGGATGCGGCTGAAACAATGGTATCAGCCTTGGTTAACGTATGTTCGTTGATGCCAAAAACAATAGTAGGCAAGTCCTTCCCGGCCGTAGTGGAGATAAGCACCTTCTTTGCGCCCGCCTCAATATGCGCCGCCGATGCTTTTTTGGAGGCGAAAAAGCCCGTGCACTCCAAAACCAAATCGATTTTCAATTCCTTCCACGGCAGTTGTTTGGGATCCCTTTCAGCCAGAATCGGAATTTGAACGCCATCCACGGTCAGGCTGTTTTCGTCATAGCCGATCTTTTTGTCATAGCGCCCCTGGGATGTGTCGTACTTGAGCAGATGGGCCAGCATCTGCGGGCTGGTCAGGTCGTTGATAGCGGCGACTGCAAATCCTTCCGCCTCAAACAGCTGCCGGAACGCAAGCCTTCCAATTCTGCCAAAACCGTTGATTGCTATGTTGATTCCCATAATAACCACCTTTCTTGGTCAGTAGTATAACCAGTCCGGACATTACCATTATATCATTTGGATGCATTTGGCACAATGGTGTATGTGAAAAATTTCACTATATGATCCTATGGGATAGAATGTAGATTCAGAAACTGCTATTTGTACAGCATGAAAAAAGACGGGATTTTTCTCCCGTCTTTTGTCTATTGCTACAGCAGACTGCTGATTCTACGCCGTTCGTCCAGCGCCATATGCATCTTTTCGACCCTTTTTTCCGCCTCGCGAAGCGCAAGAAACTTGTTTATGTCAACCGGTCTCTTCAAAAAACGCATGCTCAGCCATGGATCCCTTGGCCGTTCCATGGCGATTTGTGCCATAGATCCTTCCATACCCAACCTCCCAATATCAGTGAGAAAAACTCTGTCCTCGGTTCAGAAAACTTCTGTATTGCAATGTTTTTATACATAATATCCTCCAATATTTTCTTGGGATTACAGCTATATTATACCATTTCTTGCTATGGCCATGGCAATAGCCTGTTTGGCAAAATATTTACAATATTATACAGGTGTTGGAAGAGATAAGCAGGAAGGCAGCTCCAGTGTCATTCTGCGCACCAAGTCACAAGCTGATATGGCTCAAGAGTTCCCCTTCTCCATCTATCCACGGCAACATGCACACATGTGAAGGCGAACATTAGTTTGCATATTTTGTATCTTTTATGATAAAATAACGGCGGGGTGATCAGCTTGGCAAACATGATCCTTCGCCAGAGCTTTGATTTTAACGAAAAGCTTTTACAGATGCGCGAGGATGCCCGTTATGATGTGTCGGACGACGACAACGCCTGCATTCCCGACCTTAACGCCATCAGAACCTCCATACATTCAAAGGCTGCCCCGCCCAAAGTGCCCAAGGTATTTCTGGCGAACGACTGCGTCTTTAACTGCGCCTACTGCAACTGCCGCGTAAGCAACGAATGCAAGCGCCGGTATGTGATGACGCCCCGGGAACTGGCGGATGTCGCGGTACGGGAAGCCAATCAAAAAAGGCGCGGCATCTTTATCACATCTGCGATCTATAAAAATCCCGACTATACCGAAGAGCTGATTATTGAAACCCTCAAGATTATAAGGCGCGAGCACCTGTTCGGCGGCTATGTGCATGCCAAAATTATGCCGGGCGCCGATCCCAAACTCATACAGGAGGCCGGGAGATACGCCAACAGGCTGAGCGTTAACATTGAGGTGGCAAAGAGCGAAGGCTATCACATGATTGCCAAACAAAAGAACAAGAACAACATACTGACTCCCATGGGTCAAATCAGCGAGATGATCGCGGAGGCCCGCGCAAATGACGGATGGCATCAGCCTCAATTCGCCACATCGCAGACAACGCAGCTGATGGCCGGCAGTACCGGAGAGGACGACCGCACCATACTAAATTTATCCAGCGCCCTTTATAGGAAATACAGCCTGAAAAGGGTGTATTATACGGCGTTCCATTACGGGCAGCCGGCTGCCGGATACGACCTTCCCTTCATAGAAACGCCCGCCTGGCGGATGAGCCGGCTTTACCAGGCCGACCGCCTGATGCAGCTGTATGGCTTTTTGCCGAGCGAAATCGTGCCCGAGCAGGCGCCCAATCTTTTGGAGGATATCGATCCCAAAGCCGCCTTTGCGCTGCGGAACCTGCACCTTTTCCCGGTAGAAGTAAATACCGCCGGCTTTGAAACGCTGCTTAGGGTGCCGGGCATCGGCATCACCTATGCCAAGCGGATCATTGAGGCGAGGCGTCATTGCACCGTTACATTCGACGTATTGAAAAAAATCGGTGTATCGCAGAAACGCTGCCGTTATTTTATATTGTGCGGCGGCAAAGCGGCGGAAACAATAGCTTTTGATCCTGTGATGCTAAGAGGCGTGCTGAGCAGTCATGAAAGCTAAAACAATAGCACACAAAAAAAGCAGGGCGCATCCCTTACGTTAGGAATCCGCCCTGTTATTAAGTGAAATGAAATGAACGTTATTCCGGAATAGGTACTGTGTTCCCCAAGTCATCTCCCTGAGCAGCAGGCACCGAAGCCGCCTCCCGGGAAATATCCGTATTGATGAAAGCCTTCACGTTCCTTGAAAACAGCAGCGGCAGCGACGCGAGAACCAGCAGCGAGAAGGAGCAAATAATCGTAGGACGCAGCCCGGCGATGCTTGCCACAATACCGCTGATGGCCATGGCAATGGGCTGCAGGCTCTGCATGACTGTGCCAAGAACGCCAAAGACCTTGCCCCTGTACGCGCTGGGCACCGTCGTTTGCATGATTGTCTGCAGCATCGTATTGACGATTGCATTGGTGACCCCCGCGATAAACGCAAGCGGGAACATCCATACCACATTTTTCAGGAATCCCACCGGCACAAGGGCAAAAACCATAATCATCACAGATGTGCCAAACAAATCAGCACGCTGGCCAGGTTTGATTTTTACCACGGAGAAAATCAGCATGCCGACGACTGCACCTAACATCATGCAGCCCATCACATAGCCGTACTTAGCCACGCCAAAATCCGGAGTGCTTTGAAAAAGCGGCGTCAGCAGTGTCATGCCGATGACAGCAAAGAAGTTAATGAACATTGCGGTGAAAATGATCGATCGTATACCTTTGCTGCCAAATGTATACTTCATCCCGTCCATCATTTCTTTTAGAATATGCTGTTTTTGCGCTTCACGCCGGACAAATGGCATCTTCATAAACAGCTGCGTGATGGATGCATACAGGAAAGACAGGCCGTTGATCAGGATCAGCAGCGGTGCCTTTAATACGGAGAAAAGCCAGCCGCCCAGCGAGTTGCCAAGAAGGTTTGAAAGCGACGATGATAAGCCGCGTGCCGAGTTGGCTTTTGAAAGATTATCACGGTCAACGATTTCCGGAATGGAGGAAGAAATGGCCGGTGAAAAGAAAGCCCCGCATGCGCCGGATAATATGGCCAGAGGGTAGATGAACCAGAACGGGAATATGTCAAAGAGAAGCATCGCACCCATGGCCGTAAAGAGGATTCCCCTGATGAAATCAGCTACGATGATAATCCATTTCCGGTTCAGCCTGTCTGCCACCGTACCCGCAAACGGGCCGAGAAGCACTCCCGGAATGGCAAACGCGGCTTCCACAATGCCCATCAGCGCCGTGTTTCCCGACGTTCTTTCCAAGACCCAGAATCCCAAAGCAACGGCAAACGCGGCATTGCCAAAGTCTGATATGAGCTGCCCTTGCCACAGGATCGCAAAGTTACGGCTCCAAAGCCTGCTTTTCATACGAAGCCTCCAACCATCTATTTTACATTGTTAATATAATGCCAAATAGCAAAAAGGGAAAATGAATTGACATTACATTATGATTAAAAATTGATGTGAAAACGAAGCTCATAATGGAAAAGCCGCAAAAGCCAGGGCCGCTAACGCGCCTTGCTTTGAACCCGCTTTGCCATGAAAAGCGCAAGCGCGCCGATGAATGCAACGCCAAGCCAAAGCACAAGCACGCTCCTAAAGCCCATCAGGTCAAGCAAAAGCCCCGACAGCACTGCCGTGCAGCCGGCAGCCAGGTATGCGCTGAATTCCAGAAACCCCGCCACACCGGACACACGCCCCTCGTTTGCAAAAAACAGCGGATACACGCCAAGCAGCAGCGTATTTGCCGCGCACATGGCAGCAGAGGCCAATGCAAGCAGCACCATCGCGACCGCCGCACCGGCATGCCATAAAAAGATCAGTGCGCCTGTCATAAGCGCGCCCGCCATGAACGTCATTGCCGTCATGCGTTCCAGCCAAAGGGGGTATTTTTTATACATCCGGCCGATCCCGATCACGCCTAAGAAGTTTGCCACAGGAATGAGCAGCATGAACAGCACGGCCTGCTTGATGTTCAGCCCGTAAGCTTCCATGAAGAACAACGCAGCCCACAGGGAGATGCCGTCGCGTACGATGCCCTGGCAGAAGCTTGCAATGGTAACAAACTGCACGTCGCGCCGCCTGAGGATGAACTTCAGCGGAAGCAGTGGCTGCTTGCCTGCATCCATGGAAGCACTGCTTCGCACAAGTTCGTGCTGAGGCTTGTCCGCAAACACCAGCAAATGAAACACAAGATATGCGCCGCCAATGATTGCGGGCGCCAGAAACACATTGCGCCAGCCCGTGTTTGAAGCAAGACTGCCTGAAATCAGCATCGACATAAGCGCACCGGCTGCCGTAGACGTGCTGACGGCAATCATCGCGCCGCCGCTTTTCCCGGGTTCGTACCAGTTGGCTATTGTTTTGGTAATGGGCCCCCACAGCATCGATTGAAACCAGCCGTTGAATGCCCAGCACAGCACCATCACCCAATACGCGTGCGTAAAGGCAAACAGCGCGTTCATTACGGAAGCCATAAAAAGCCCAAGCAGCATGAAGTACTTGGCGCTGATTTTATCTCCCAGATAGCCGTTGATGAGCTGGCCCAGGCCATACACCCACAGAAAAACGCTGGAGAGCAGGCCCAGCGAGGCGCGGGAGATGTGATATTCCGCCTCAATGTACGGAAGCGCCACCGGAAGGTTGTTTCTTAACAGGTACACCGCCGTGTACGCAAGCCAGCAGCACGCCATCGTAAGCGTGCGCCGCTTGATATTCGTGGTGCTTTGTGCAATCATTCCGCCTGCGCCTCCGGAAACAAAGGCTGGCTCCATGCAACCTTGCCATCCTTGCGCTGGCAGCGGATGCGGATATAGCTCTCACGGCCGCTGATGCGGTGCTCGGCACATGTTACACCGTCTTCTCCATTAAGGTCCCACGTTGTTGTACCGCAGCCGATTTTGCCGCCGCAGACAAAATTCACCTGGCTTACGCCGCTGCATTCCACAAAAGCCACGCCGCCCCTTACGCCATAGCGCAAAATCTCCGGGCCGGTGGAGGCGTAGAAATGGCCTTCCATGATGGCTTGAATGATGGCATCCTGGTTAAGTGCCGGAGCATGGACCATAATCCAGCCGCCAAAGGAGTCGTCAGGAAGTCTCGCATTGTGATTATCGTCGGTCGCCACCGCACACACGCGTGATCCGTCGCTTAGCAAGTTATCCCAATACGTCTCGTTAAAGCCCGTGAAGTCCTCCAGCTCGCAGCCGTAATTATGCACCTCCACCCCGGCAAACCCATCTAGAAGGCCATAGTCCCGGGGTCTCACCCGCGACCATGCGGGATGGTTGTATATGGCGATGCAGCCGTGGCCGCGGATCACATCCAGCATGCTGCGAACGCTTAACTCGCCCTGAAACGAGACGCGGGGCATGATGTCGCCCGGCTGAAAGCAGCCCATGGGAGCAGCCTTCAACATGGCGGCTGTACCTTCGATGGCGTTAATGTGGTGGCACTGGTCAGGAACGCCGCCTTTACCGCCCGATGAACACGACCATTCCACTGCCGGTATGATCAAAAAACCGTCTGTGCCAAGATCTCTCCTGCCGGTAAACAGTTCATGCTCGGTGAAGCAAAGGAAGCTGTAACCTGCCTCCCGGTAGCGGCGCGCCACTTCCTCCGCCTTAAGCCTTCCGTCGGAGGTGGTGGAATGGCAGTGAATGTTGCCGCGGTAAAACACGTTTTTCCCCTCGAACAAGACCTGATCTTTGTAAGTATACATTGCGGATGTCTCCTTCCTATTTGAAAGTGTATGCGCATACATTATGATTAATTAAAATGATCACGCGCTTTCGCGAATCGTAAGCGTCGGCGTGATGAGCACATGATTTTGCGGACGCTCGCCGCCCGTCAAAAGCGCCTGCAATGTATCGGCGGCGATTTGCGATTGGCGGTCAATATCGCTGTCGATGCTCGTGAGCGCTGGCGTTAAGAGCGGTGCAAGATCGGTATTGTCATAGCCTATAACCAGCGCGCCGCCAGGGACGCGGACGCCGGCGGCATCAAGGCTCTTGATCAGTTTGGCGGCAACCATGTCGCTGGAGCACACATAGCCATCCGCCCTGGGCGTTTCTTCTGCCTGCGTGCAGCAAACATGCTTCAGGCCGCTTTTCTCTGCGATATCTACAAACATCTGCTGCTTGATTTGATCGCTGCTAAACATGTAATCTGAAACGAAGCACAGCGACCTGCAGCCCCGCTCCATGAGCCGCGCCATGGCCAAACGGATGCCGGCTGCGTCGTCGCGCTCAATGCAGAACGTGTTTTCAGCAATCAAATTGGCGTTGGTCATCACAATGGGCACGCTCCGGGAAGCCCTCAAGAGCGCGGCGGCCAATACATCATCGCGCATGGATGAGCCGAGCACCACCATCGCGGCGACACGCTTGGAAAGCATGGTATGTATATACCCTGCCTGCCGCGCGGCATTGCCGCCCGTGTTGCACAAAAAAGCATGATAGCCCGTTTCAGCCATGCGCTGCTCAATGGCGTAGGCCGTGTGGGAATAATAGTATTCGCGTACATCCGTAGTAAGGATGGCCACAGTCTGCGTCTGCCGCATGGCCAGCGAGCGGGCTACATCGTTTGGGGTATAATTGCTCGCCTCCAGCGCATCCAGCACCCGCTGGCGGGTTTGGGCCTTCACGGGGCCGCTGTTGTTGAGCACCCTTGACACCGTGGCTGTTGACACGCCTATCCGCTTCGCCAGATCATACACATTCATGCCTGCCGCCTCATCCCGCAAATATGTAAGCGCGTACATTATAATTTCCCCGGAAAAGAATGTCAAGCCAAAAATTCCCTATAAAACTGCAAACCTATTCCTGATGGCCAAGATCAGAGCCGGGCGGTTTTGATCAGGATACCGCTTGCTCCGCAGGATCGAACCAAACGCATTTTTGTGCTTATTATCATTCAAACCTGGATAATGATAGCAAGAAACATCAGTTCCCTGCTGTAAATATATGTTATACTTACCTTCGGAAGCGGAGGTACCGGATGTTATACACCGAGCATATGCAAAAGGCTTTGGCCTTTATTGAGGAGCACCTTGAAGGGGAATGTCCGCTGGAATCATGCGCGTTCGCGGCGGGGTATTCCATGTACCACTTCAGCCGCATCTTCAAGGGCATGACCGGCATTCCGCCCATGGATTATGTGCGCAAGCGCCGCCTTTCCATGGCCGCAAAGGATGTGGCGGAAACGGAGTTGTCCGTCATTTACATTGCGGCGAAATGGGGGTTCGAGTCTTCCGAAACGTTTATACGGGCATTCGAAGCAGAGCACGGCATCACACCGGGCCGGTACCGCGGTACGGGCATAAGCCTGCACCTGACAGGCCCTTTCCGGGTGCCGGGCGGAGCACCTTTTAAAGTGCCGGAACCTAATATTGTCATGCTGCCGGAGCGGACGCTGTGCGGTTACCCACTGTATATGGAACCGGGAATGAAGCACGGATCAATCCCCGCCTTCTTCAACCGGTACCATGAACGGCGGCTTGCCTATACGCTGCCCCAAGTGCCCGCCGATGGCTGGTTCGAGGATGTGGGCTGCTCTGTCTACAATGAAAATGGCAGGCTAGCCTATATCATAGGCGTTTGGACGAATCTTAAGGGGCCTGCCGGCACGGTCACCCTGCGTATTCCGGCCGGCTTATATGCCGTGTTCGTTACGCCCCCCGCGGATGCCTTCACCTTTGTGGAAACCATCCACAACACATGGGATGGGGTATACCAGAAATGGCTGCCGGAGTCGCCCTATGCGCGCGCACCCGGACCGGACTATGATGAATATTGCGAAATCAGCCGCACGTTTTCCGAAAACATATATATCCCGATCGTCAGAAAGGAGCATAACAAATGAAAAACAGAATCGAAAACCTGAACTTGCTTCCGGCGGAGCCTGGCGAAATCCCGTATTCCTTCACACACGCGCTTGCATCCTCCCTCCATGCGTCCGGCTGCGGGATTGACAGAAAAATCATTACAGGCGCGTCCGGATTCGCGTTCCGCATGTGGGTGGAAAAGGCGCAGTGTCCAAGCGCAATGAGCACGTTCGACTTTGTCTCACTTCTGAAAGCCGGCGTGGAATTCTGCGGCTATACCTGCACGCACATCGTACGCCTCTGGGGCCAGGAGAACCTGGAGGATGAGCGGCGGGAACAGGCGCACGAGGCCATCAGGAGCGCCGTGGACGAAGGGCGCGCACCCATTGCCTGGGATATCGGGATTCCGGAATGGGGTCTTATCGCGGGCTACGACGATGAGGCCCGTGAATATGAGACGATCGATTGCCGCGGCATCCGGGGCATGATGCCTTATACGCAGTTGGGCAAGCGCGAGATACCGATATTGTCCGTGACGATACCTGGCAAGCCTACAGGCGAAAGCCTGCTCAGCCTTTCCCCGCGTACCGTGGCCGCGGCAATCTGCCATGCCCATGGGCTGGAAGTAAGCTGGGGCAACGCCACCGGCCTCGCCGCCTATCCGGTCTGGGCGTCTCTCATCAAAAGCGCGGATCAGACAGGCTTCAACTCCAAGTACTACGCAGGCACCTACGCCTACCTGCGCGGCTGCGCCGCAGCTTACCTTCATTATCTCGCCCGCGAAAACCCGAAGATCATGTCTGCCGCGCAAGCTTACTCAAAAATCGCGACGCACCTTGAAGATGTGCGCGATGCAAGGAACGATCCTTCCTTCCCCTCTCCCATGCTGCTGGACAGGATGGAAAGCGGGATACTTGCCGCATACGAAGAGGAAAAGAAGGGTGTGGCAGAGCTGGAGAAATTGATGCTGTAAAAACTGACTTGATACAGTGAAAGATTTCTCCATAGAACCCCATGATGTAAGCTGGGGGCGTATTTCCAAACAGCGCTAGGCTGCCTGCCTAAGCACCATAACAATGAATTCCATGCTGCCCTTTTCAGCCGTTCGGAGAAAGGAACCTGTTTTTAGAAAGCCGGCCTTTTCATATACCCGGATGGCACGCTTGTTGAAAGCCGCCACCGTCAGGCGGAAAGCGGAAGCAGAAAGCGCCTCCCTGCCAAAGGCAAGGCCTCCGTTCAGAAAGGATTGCCCAAAGCCTTTGCCGCACAGGGACGGCGCCATCCCCAGGCCAATATCCATCAAACCGCTTTCATCATATGCGTGAAGCTTGTCGCCGGCCGGGACACGGGCGGAAGCGCCGAAACAGTAAAAACCGGCAAGAGTGCCTTTTCCGTCACGCACGGCATAATACGAACCGTCCGCCAATTCTTCCATACAGCCGCTGCTTGCGTCCATACTGTATATATCGTATGGCGGGGGATAAGCCCAGGCCGCGATGACAGCGGCGTCAGCCTCGGTCATGGGGCTCACGGTATGGGATATGGCATCCGCAGGCAGGGCGGCGCTTTCCAGGATAAAAGATCTGAAGGCTTCAAAGGACGCGTCCCTGATATTGAAAGCCGGGATTCCGTGATTGATCAGCCTGATGGAAAAGAACATGTTTTCAAGGATGGATATGCAATAATCACTGACAAATTTATCAAATCCGTAGCCGCTTATCCTTTTCGCAAGATGCGCATGGTAATGCCGTAATAACGGCATTGCATCCCGCTTATTGGGCGCGATATGGTATGCCACAAGCATGGCAAGGTCATCGGTGCAAACACCCATGCGCATAGCTTCATAGTCAATCATGCGCACAGAACGGTCTTCAGTGGAAATAAACATATTGCCGGGATGCAGGTCTCCATGGATGAGGGTCATATCCTTTCCCGTAAGGAACCTTTGGTTAACCGCATGGATATCCCTGTTTGCAAGAAGCTCAAGAGATTTTTCAAGACACTTTAAGCCGGATACGGCCTGCCAGCTTTCCTGTTGTTTTTTGTAAGCGGCAAATTCCTTTTCAAGGCCCTGAACATGCTCCCGGTAATGCGTCGCATGCCAGGGCAGCCCCAGTTTTTGAAAAGCCTGCCCGTCTTCCCAAAAAGCGCTGTGGAACTGCGCAGCCGCTTCCATGAAAGATAGGTATCCCAGGCGGATATATCCGCCGTTTTCCGTATTCTCGTCAAATTCGCCTCCCTGGATACTTCCAATGTGCACATCCTCCGTCAAGAGAATGCTCCTGTCCCGGTCCATATAGTATATCCTGGGAACCGGGAGGGAACGGGAAAGCAAAAATGCCGCGTTATCAAGCTCGCGGCCGGAAGATACCTTTTCGATCAGGTGAAAGACTTTACTGCCCGCTTCGACGGTAATGGCGGTGACTATCGATCTTGCAGATTTTTTGATGGCCGAGCGCATGATCCGTATGGGGCCTGCGCCCAGCTGAATGCCATCCTTTTTAAGAATCCCGATGACCTCATGATCCCGCAAGACAGCTGGCTTATTTTCCATCATCCTGACCTCCGTGCCGCATGTTGGCCCGGGATGCGCAGCGCGAAGGCATCCAAAACCAACGCTTCTACTATATTGCGTAACAGGACATACCAAGGACCTTAGCGCTTACGCACAGCTCCTGATTCCTGTCCACTTTTCTCTTTTGGGCTTTGCTAAGGTTATTCCGCGTAATACTTAACATCAATGCCGGTAATTTCATCCTCCCGGTAAAAGACGGCCCGGCTGATGCTTTCGGGGAGCACATATCCCGGCACGCGTTCCATTTTCCCACCGGAATAACAGATTTCCATACAGCCATCCGTCAATTCGCCAGGCATATAGCGGACAGGCACGCCGCATACCGTAAAGGACAAACAACCCTTTTCGTCAAACTCCCCGGGCTTAACAAACCAGGGATCAAAGAGCAGGCAACCGCTTTCGACCAGGATGCCCAGCTCGCCCCGCCGCATCAGCACGGATTCCTTTACCTGGCCGGTCATGCCAGGCTGCTGGCTTTTGCCGTCGAAGGAGGAATGGGAGTACGGCTCGATGGGGATCGCCTGGCAGGCCGTGGAATCCTTGCGGTAGAGGAAATTCCCAGTCACATTCCGGTAGGCATTCAAAACTGTTTGCGCCTTGCTTTTGTCTTGCCGGTTCGCAATGGCCAGCTCCAGTATGGCCAAGGCCAGCTTGGCGTTTTGATGCCAGTAGATGCAGCCGATCCCCTCATACTTGTACATCACCTGGCTGCGCCCTGTGAACCGCTGGTGACCAAACAGGCTTTCATACTGTTCAAGCAAAAACTGCTTCTGTTCACCGCTGTAAGCTGATGTTTTCAGTGCGCTCATCAGGGCCTTCTGCGTTGTCATGGATGCCCCAAAGTGAAGCGTTCCGTTCTCATCCCGGCAAACAATGGTTCCGTCGGCGTCGATGGGCGCGGTAAAGCTGTTCTTTTGAAAGAAAGGAACGGTCATGCGCTTGGGGTACAGGTAATGGGCGCCATGGCGCTCGCTGCCCAGAACTTTGTCCATTTCCGCAATCAGCGCCTGTATACCGCCTGCATCCACGAGCCCTGCGCCAATGGCGGCGGACTGCCCCTCCAGCATGGGCCGCATGGGCTCCACGCTGCCGTCACCATGCAGCAGATTGTACGTGGCAAACAATGCGCTCCTGTTTCTCGCTATGGTATCATCCAGCAAAGCCAGGCATTGCTTGAGCCAGGTCCTTAAGTCGGATGCGCAAAGCTCCTTGCTGCCCGAAAAGCCGCTTTTGTAAACTTCCTGGCGGTATTCGGAAAACGCCTTCCCCATTCCATCCAGAAGCTTCTTTGCACCGCCCTCCGGCTGTTTGAGATATGATTCCATGAGGTCAAGGGATTCCAGCAGCCAGCCGGCCACTTCCTTGGAGATGACAAAACCGTCCTCTTCCTCCCGCACAAGAGTTAGCAGGAATTGCGCATACGCCCGCATGTGGTAGATGG
>JAEZJP010000154.1 GCA_023415715.1 Bacillota bacterium | reverse complement strand
CAGGCCCACCTTCAATCCGCAGGCACGCAGCATGCTGTCCAGCATGGCGCATACCGACCCCTTGCCATTGGTGCCCGCCACATGGATGGCGGGCACCGGGGTCATAGGAATTTGTAATTGGTTGAGGAGTGCGCGGGTATTTTCCAGACCGTTTTTTGCTCCCGTATATTGTGCGCCGTGGATATAGGCTACCGCTTGCGCAGCGTTCATTCGCCCATCCCTTTCAGTTCGGCGATACGCATTTCCAGTGTCGCCGCCATGGCCTGATTGGTGGCCAGTTTCTCTTTTTCCTGTTCCACCAATTGGGCCGGAGCCTTTTGCATAAAGCCCGGATTATTCAGTTTCCCCGCCGCACGTTCAATTTCCTTCAAAAGGTTCTCATGTTCCTTCTCAAGCCGCGCGATTTCCTTTTCAAAGTCCACCAGGTCACCCAGGGGTATGAACAATTCTCCTGCTGCGCACACGGCGCTCACCGTCTTCTCTGTGACGGCAGACCTGTCTTTGAGGATCTCACTATGGGACACGCCCGCCAGCCGCTGGAAGTACTGCTCAGCGCCATTGAGCGTTTCCGCCCAGCCATCTGATGGAAGCAGCATCAGGCGCGTACGCTTTCCGGCGGCCACATTCATTTCCGACCGCAGGTTACGGATGGTTTTGATCATGTCCATCACACCCTGCATATGGCCTTCCTCTGCCGGGAAATCGTATGCGGGGTCGATCTTGGGCCAATCGGACAGCATCATGAACCCTTCCGAACCGGGCAGGCTTTTATACACCGCTTCCGTTAGGAACGGCATAAAGGGGTGCAGAAGCTTTAGCAGTGTCTCAAGCACGTGTAAAAGCACCGCCTGGGCCGTGGCGCGGCTCTGTGTATCCTCGCCCATCAGCCGGCCCTTGGAAAGCTCGATATACCAGTCGCAAAACTCCGACCAGGCAAAGTCGTAAATCTTCTGGGCGGCTAGGCCAAAGTCTCCATCCTCCATGTGGGCGGATACTTCCCTGATCGCCTGCTGGCTTCGGGAGAGGATCCACTTATCCGGCAGCTGCAGTGTTTTGCCGTTCAGATCTTCCCTTGTCTGTGCATACATGAGCACGAAGCGGGAAGCGTTCCATACCTTGTTGGCAAAATTCCTGGCCGCCTCCACCTTTTCGGTGGAGAAGCGGGTATCGTTGCCGGGGCTCACGCCCATTGCCAGGGAAAAACGCAGCGCATCGGCGCCATACTGTTCGATAATATCCAGGGGATCCACGCCGTTGCCCAGGGATTTGGACATCTTCCGGCCCTTGTCGTCCCGCACCAGGCCGTGGATGAGCACGGTATGAAAAGGTGTTACCCCCATCTGCTCGATGCCGCTGAAGATCATCCGCGCCACCCAGAAGAAGATGATATCATACCCCGTCACAAGTACATCGGTGGGATAGAAGTATTTCAGATCCTCCGTGTTTTCCGGCCAGCCCAGGGTGGAAAAAGGCCACAAAGCCGAGGAGAACCACGTATCCAGCACATCTTCATCCTGGTGAAGGTGGGTATTGCCGCACTTTAAACAAGCTGTTGGCTCTTCCCTCGCCACGGTCATATGGCCGCAGTCATCGCAATACCAAGCGGGAATCCGGTGTCCCCACCACAACTGGCGGCTGATGCACCAGTCGCGGATGTTCTCCATCCAGTTGTAATACGTTTTGGTAAACCGCTCCGGCACGAAGTTCGTTTTACCTTCCCGAACCGCCTGCAAGGCCGGCTCGGCTAAAGGCTTCATATTCACAAACCACTGGCGGCTAACCAGGGGCTCCACGGTCTTGTGGCAGCGGTAGCAGGTTCCCACGTTGTGGGTATAATCCTCAATCTTAATCAGCAAGCCAAGCTTTTGCAAGTCTTCCAGCACCTGGCGGCGGCATTCCTGCTGAGTAAGGCCCGCGTACTTCCCCGCCGCCTCGTTCATGGTGCCGTCGTCATTGGTCACCCGCAAAATGGGCAAATTATGGCGCTGGGCCACCTCAAAGTCATTGGGGTCATGGGCCGGCGTCATTTTCACGGCGCCGGTGCCGAATTCCTTGTCCACATAGCTGTCGGCTACCACGGGTATCTCCCGGTCCATAAGCGGCAGGATCACCGCTTTGCCTACCAAATGCGTGTAGCGTTCATCCTCCGGGTTCACGGCCACGCCTGTATCGCCCAGCATGGTCTCCGGCCGTGTGGTAGCCACCACTACGCCGGCGCTGCCGTCTAAACCGGGATAGCGGATATGCCACAGGTGCGAGGCCTGCTCCTCATACTCCACCTCGGCATCGGAAAGGGCAGTCTTGCACACAGGACACCAGTTGATGATGCGGTCGCCCCGGTAGATAAGGTCCTTCTCATACAGCCGCACGAACACTTCGCGCACAGCCTTGGAGCAGCCTTCATCCATGGTGAAGCGCTCCCGGCTCCAGTCGCAGCTGGCGCCAAGGCGGCGAAGCTGTTTGGTGATGCGTCCGCCGTACTCCGCCTTCCACTTCCATGCGCGCTCCAAAAAAGCTTCCCGGCCAATATCTTCTTTCTTCAAGCCTTCCTTGGCCATCTGTTCCACAATTTTGACTTCAGTGGCGATGGAAGCGTGGTCCGTGCCTGGCAGCCACAGCGTGGCGTCGCCCTTCATGCGGTGATAGCGGACAGGGGCGTCCTGCATGAGACAGTCCATGGCATGGCCCATGTGCAATTGTCCCGTAATGTTGGGCGGCGGCATCACAATGGTGAAGGTCTCTCTTCCCGGTATCCTGCGGCCCTCAAAAGCACCGGATTCTTCCCATTCCTTATAAATTTCCCCTTCTATCGCCTGGGGATTGAACACTTTCTCCATTTCCATACAATCATCGTTCTCCTTCAACAAATATATTTAACAGGATCATTGCATGAAGCCTTACGACGATCCTTGCCGTATCCATGGCTGATCCCCTCCCGTGCTATACCAATGAGAATCCTTAATGCATCCAAAGCTGCGAGAGATTTTTGTGCATGACAAGAAGTTGGAGCGACGCATAGCAGCGCTATGTGGAGCGGAAAACGACGCAGTCATGTGCAAAAAGATCCGCAGCGGCGATGCGTTAAGGGTTTGAATTGGTATTATAAATAAAAAAAGAACTGCCCGCGTCCCGAAGGACGGAGCAGCTCCGTGGTACCACCTTGCTTCGCGGCAATGAGCCGCCTCTGTGCACGATCACGGGTGCCGCCGGGCAGAGTAATAAAGCTTTGCGCTCTTTCCCCTGCCGCCCTCCAAAGCGACCTTCCGCCTGCATGAACTTGCGGAGCCTTTCAGCCGGTGAGCTCCGCTCTCTTGAAGACTGCAAACGTACTCCTCTTTTTCTCAGGGCGATGATATTATGGAATCAGGCCTTTTTCTTGTCTTCTTCCATCTTGACGACCTGCTTGCCGTCATAATAGCCGCAATGCTTACAGACCCGGTGGGACATCTTCATCTTGTGGCACTGGGGGCATTCCACAATACCGGGAAGGGTCAGCTTCCAGTTGGCCCGGCGGCTGTGCTTGCG
>JAEZJP010000043.1 GCA_023415715.1 Bacillota bacterium | reverse complement strand
GGCCATACCTATACCATTGTGGGCATGCTGGACCCCGGCGTGGCGGATGATGTAATGTCCGCCATGAACCGCATGAACAGCCAGGATGCTGACGCCAAGATCATCATTCCCTACAAGGCGGCGCTGCGCATGACGGGGAGCAGCAATATCACTTCCCTGGAAGTCATTGTTGATGATCCTTCCAAGACCGACGCCGTAGTGGACAACCTGGAAGCGGTATTGTCGCAGGCCTTCAACTATAAAGACGATGCTTACTCCATCATCAACCTGGATAGCCTCCTGGACACCATGAACACCATGACAAGCATGATGACCACCATGCTGGCGGGTATCGCTTCCATTGCTTTGCTGGTCGGCGGCATCGGCATCATGAATATGATGCTTGTTTCCGTCACCGAACGCACCACGGAAATCGGCCTTCGCAAAGCCCTTGGCGCGCAGCCCAGGCGCATACAGCTTCAATTTCTGATAGAATCGGTGGTGCTTTCGCTATTGGGCGGCGCAGGCGGCATCCTATTGGGCAACCTGATCTCCCTACTGGCGGCTGTGGCCATTGGATTCGATTTTGCCATCTCCCCCAGCGCCACGTTCCTGGCTTTCGGCTTCTCCGCCGCAGTTGGCGTTCTGTTCGGCTGGGCGCCCGCCCGCAAGGCCTCCCGCTTGAATCCCATCGATGCTTTGCGAAGCAACTGACGGGCAGGAACTGGGCATCAGGCGGCGAATACTTCTTTAGGTTACGAAGGTGAAATCAAATGTTTAAAGTCCTTGTAGTGGAGGATGACCCTAATCTCAGGCAACTGATGTCCGTATTCCTGCGCAGGAACGGCTTTGAGGTAATGCGCGCCCAGGACGGCGAGGAGGCGCTTTCCATCATGGAAAGCGCCATGCCGGACCTGATTATTTGCGATATCATGATGCCACGCATGGACGGCTTTGCGCTGACGCGCGATCTGCGCCAGGCTTACCCGGAAATGCCGATCCTGATGGTTACGGCCAGGGAAGCGCTGGAGGACAAGCGCAAGGCCTTTTCCATGGGCACGGACGATTACATGGTCAAGCCCATTGAGCTGGATGAAATGCTGCTTCGGGTCAACGCATTGCTGCGCAGGAGCCGCATTGCCACCGAACGGGAACTGCGTATAGGCGAAACTGTTCTCAATTATGATGCCTTGACGGTTTCCCGAAGGGATGTTACACTAAGCTTGACGAAGAAAGAGTTCTTGCTGCTGTTCAAACTATTAAGCTATCCCGGCCGTACCTTTACCCGCAGCCAGTTGATGGACGAGCTGTGGGGAATGGATGCCCAAAGCGATGAGCGGACGGTGGATGTGCATATCAAGCGCCTTCGGGAAAAATGCGGTGATTTTCCTGAATTCCGCATCATTACCGTCAGGGGGCTTGGCTACCGGGCGGATAAACTTGCATGAACCATTTTTATCTGAAGAAGTTTCAGACGCGGCTGATGTTGGCGCTTTGCCTGATGATATTGATCTCATCCGGCATCTCTTTTGGTGTGTCCACGGTGCTTTACAACAGGGAACTTCGCCAGGAAATTGCGGCGGACCAGCATGCTGTAGCCGTGTATGCCCTGGAGCTGTATCAAAAGACATACCTTGCCGCTGCGGAGATCGCGAATATATCCACCAACGCCATATACCAAGTGGACATCGTTCAGGACATTTCTGGCCTAAACCTGGACGCAGCGCAATTGAACAGCCTTGAGGCAGGGGAAGTCGTATCCGTTGTCCACAAATTTCTCAACCTGCCCCTGACCTATTTCAAAGCCGGAGACAGCATTTTTCAGGTTGGCATCCGCTCCCACGTGAACGTATTCCGGAAGGCGTCCCTCCGGGCTTCCTCCACGCTGATGATATGCGCCTTCTCTTTTTTCCTGTTCGTGTTCCTTTCCACCAGGCGCATGCTAAGGCCAATCAGCCGTCTGACGGAGGCCACACGCAAGGTGTCGCAAGGCGATTTTACCGTGCGGCTTACGGTCAAGCGCCAGGATGAGCTGGGGCAGCTTATGGATAATTTCAACCACATGGCTCAGGAGCTTCAAAGCATAGAATATCTGCAGAAGGATTTTATCAGCAACGTCTCCCACGAGTTCAAAACACCCATCGCATCCATCCAGGGGTTTGCAACGCTGCTGAAAAGCCCTGAAACCACCGAAGAAGAGCGCCAGGAGTATACCTCCATCATTATCAAGGAAAGCCAGCGGCTGTCCCGGCTTTCGCAAAACCTGCTCAGGCTTTCCAAACTGGAATACCAGCAGCGGCTTACGTCCGACGACAAATTTTTCCTGGATGAACAACTTCGGCAGACGGTACTTTTACTGGAGCCGGAATGGGCGCCCAAGGAAATTCGCTGGGACGTGAACCTGGAAAACACCGTAATACACGGCGACGCGGAGCTGATGCAGCAGGTTTGGATCAACCTGCTGGGAAACGCCATTAAGTTTTCTCCGCAAGGCGGAGAAATCGCCCTCTCGCTGTACGTAAGCGATGTAGTGAAGGTACGTATAAAAGATCAGGGCATCGGTATGGATGAAGCAACGCAAGCGCGCATCTTCGAACGGTTTTACCAGGGTGACACATCCCACGCCCATGAAGGGAATGGGCTGGGATTACCCCTGGCCAAGCGTATTATCGACCTGCATGGCGGCGCACTGCGCGTGAAAAGCAGCCCCGGCCAGGGCAGCACATTCACAGTAGAACTGAAACGCGCGAACCCGCCGGAAAGGAGCTTTCCATGACCCTCGCGGACAGACCCCTTCTTGCCAGGCTCACCCTCAAAAGCATTCAGGAGCTGTCGGACAGCTATCTGCAAATGCAGTGCCGTTACCAGTCGGCCATTCGGGAGGTACGCACGAAACTGGAGAACCTGGACGAGGAGTTTCAGCTCCGCCACAAACGAAATCCCATCCACCACATGCAAAGCCGATTGAAAACGGTGCAGAGCATTACCGAAAAGCTGCAGCGCAGAAATTTACCCGTCTCCTTCGCCTCGGCAGCTGAAAACCTGTACGACATCGCCGGCATCCGCGTCATCTGTTCGTACATCAGCGACATCTATACCGTGGCGGACCTTTTGAAAAACCAAGACGATATCGTGCTGATCAAAGAGCAGGATTACATTACCACCCCCAAGAAAAACGGGTACAGAAGCCTTCATCTTGTGGTGCAGGTGCCCGTGTTCCTTGCGGAGGGAAAGGTTTGGGTGCCGGTAGAGGTGCAAATCCGCTCCATCGCCATGGACCTGTGGGCAAGCCTGGACCATCAGCTGCGCTACAAGGAGCCCCAGCGCATCCCCAAGGAGCTTTCGGCGGAGCTGTTGCGCACCGCTAAAGATATGGCGGAAATAGACCTTCGTATGCAGCGCATTTACAACATGGTGGAAAAGCTGGAAGGCGGCAGCGCCACAGGCAGCTGAATACCGCATGGAACAACAAAACTCCGGGCATGCTACTCCCATACAATTGGGAGGGATGTCATGGCCGGGGTTTTGTTTTGCATTCTGGCAGGGGCTGCCATGAGTTTTCAAGGTGTGATCAATGCCCGGCTAGGTGATAAGATAGGCTTGTATGAATCCAATGTATTTGTGCAGGGCACCGCTTTTTTGCTTTCTTTGATTGCCTTGTGGATTTTGGGCAAGGGGCAGATGGCAGGGCTTATGAAAATGCCGTGGTACTACTGGATGGGGGGCGTGCTGGGGCTTACCATTACACTTACGGTGATGCTTGGCATACAAAACCTCACCCCCACCGTTGCCATTTCCGCCATACTGATCGCCCAATTGCTGGCCGCCGCGCTCATTGATGCGTTCGGTATCCTCGGCACAGAAAAAGTGCCTTTCACCTGGAACAAATATGTGGGCATGGGGCTCTTGGTCGGCGGCGTGCTTTTGTTCAAGTGGAAGGGGTAGCGGACCAAGTTAATGACTAAGGTTTCGTTTTAATAAAGCGGGCGTTCTTGCCAGGACGTCCGCTTTCTGTTATAGTGAAGATAATTACTCCCAGCAAAATACAAAGGATGGATACATATGATCGTCCGAAAAATCAGGGAAGCGGAGCTGCTTGAATCCCACCGCATATCCGCCTTAAGCTTTCACTGGTCTCTGGATGCCCAGGGGAAAAGCCCTGTGGAATATTCTAAAGCAGTACGGGAAAACCCCCATTCCAAGGCGGATGCCTCCGTTACCGATACATGGGCTGCATTCACGGATGATAACGAAATGATGTCCAGCGTCTGCGTGCTGCCCTACAAAGTATCCTTCGACGGCCATGAGGCGGCTATGGCAGGCATCGGTGGGGTATGCACCTATCCCCAGTACCGCCGCAAGGGAGCGGTTAAGGCGATATTCTCCCACTTTCTCACGGAACTGTATGAAAAGAGAGTTCCCTTCTCCTACCTCTACCCTTTCAGTGAGCAGTTCTATGGCAGTTTTGGTTACCACCGTTCCTGCGCAAGCATCCTGTGGGACTTTGACCTGAAAACCATTCCAGACCTGAAATGGCCCGGCACGTTCAGCCTGTACCGGCCCGGCGAATCGTTTGAGGATTTCAAAACTGCCTATCAGGCCTTCCAATCCAAATGGAACATGATGGTAGTACGGGACGACCTGGACTGGAACGCGGTGAAAAATGCCGACCCATTCAAAGGGGAAAGGCACGCCTTTTTGTATTTCGATGAAAAAGGAAAACCCACCGGATATATTGTTTTTGAAAAAAGAACCGGCGATAAGGACCGCAGGATTCTTGGCTGCAATGAAGTGGTCTTCGACAGCTTTTCTACACTGAAGGCCCTGATGGCTTTTGCCAAAACCTTTGCCGCCGATTATGAGGGCATCTCCTTCTCCATGCCTTCCACCCTTGATCTTGGTTATTTCTGTGCCGACTATCCCCAGTCGGATACGACAAGGCAGGTCAATATGAACGGGATGGCCCGCGCGGTCCACGCGGAGGAGGTGCTGCGCCTTGCCAAATATGCAGGCAGCGGAAGCCTTGCGCTTTATCTGCACGATGATTTCCTGCCAAAGAACAATGGACTCTACAACATCATCTTTGAGAATGATAAGGCGAAAGAAATAGTGTTTACTCCCCTGCCCCTATCCCCCTTCGGGAAGACCATCATGCAAAGCGTGGATATTGAGATGACTGCCAATGTATTCTCCGCCGCGATCCTTGGCAATTACAAAGCAGCCGATTTTGAGTACATGGACGGCGTCAAGGTCTATACTGATCAGAAAACAGTGGACCGGGTGTTCTACGCAAAGCCCTGCTGGATAAACAACTACTTTTAAACAACGATTCTTCAAGGAGCATATCGAAAGATACGCTCCTCAGACCATCAAAAAAACCATGGGAGGTATTGGAGGGCCGAAGCCCTCCAATTCTAGATCGAAAATCAGCGACATGTGCGGTGATTTTCGCTGGAATTTCGAAGAAATTCCTTCCTTACCCGAACAAGCGGCCGCAAAAACCGTAGGTTTTTGCAGTGCAGTGAGGGAAAAACTCAACAAAGTGGCGCATGCCACTTTGTTGATGCCCAGAGGAGCGTACCGAAAGATACGCTCCTTTTTTGTTTGTCGAACGATTGATAAATATACTGCATAAACACCCATTTTTCGAGGCAGGATAGTGACCGTACACAAGCAAATACAGCTAACAGCAAATGAGGGGGGACAAGCATGCTCAACCACGCCAAGCAGCGGGACAAACTGACGGTTGCCCTAAGCGGCGAACTGGACCATTTCAGCTCCATGAACATCCGCCGCGAACTGGATGAACTTATATCCGATCCGGCGGTACGCCATCTGATGCTGGATATGGCGGACCTGAAATTTATGGACTCATCAGGTATCGGCGTGATTCTGGGCCGGTACCGCATCCTGGCAGCCCGCGGGGGCAGTGTGTGGGTCAGGAACATGAACCCGCAGATCAACCGCATTTTTCAATTATCCGGCATGGCGCAGATCATTCATGTGGCAAGGCAGGAATAGGAGGCACAACAATGAACGGCAGGAATCATATGCAGCTATCCTTTTTGGGTTGCCCGGAAAACGAATCCTTCGCCCGCGTGGTGATCGCCGCCTTTGCCGTGCAGCTAAGCCCCACGGTGTCGGAGATCGCCGACATCAAGACAGCCGTCAGCGAGGCGGTCACCAACGCCATCATCCATGGCTACGAAGGCACCCAGGGCATTGTAACCATGAGTGCCTCCTACACGCCGGGCGGGGTCCTGATGGTGGAGATATCCGACAAGGGCAAAGGCATTGCCGACGTGGCCCAGGCCATGCAGCCCTTTTACACCTCCCACCCGGAACAGGAGCGTTCCGGCATGGGCTTTGCCGTGATGCAGACGTTTATGGACGACGTGGAGGTGACCTCCACCGTAGGGCTTGGCACCGTGGTGCGCATGCGCAAGACCATCGCGGCCGCCCGCCACGAATGAGCCGATGGATGAACTGGAACAATTGGATATTCTCAGGCTGATCGCCCGCGCCCAGGAGGATGACAAGGAGGCGCTGGAGGAAACGGTGCGCCGCAATCTGCCCCTGGTGCGCTGCGTTTTAAAGCGCTTTTCCGCCTGGGGCCGTGACAGTGAGGAACTGTACCAGCAGGGCTGTATGGGGCTTGTAAAGGCCATCCAGCGCTTTGATCTGAATGCCGGCGTACAGTTCTCCACCTATGCCGTGCCCATGATATTGGGGGAACTGCGTAGGTTCCTTCGGGACGACAGCCCTGTGCACGTGGCAAGAACAGACAGGGAACGGGCTACACTGGCACGGAAGACCATCCGTATTCTCCGCCAGGCATTAGGCAGGGAACCTACATTGCCGGAAATCGCAAATGCAATGCGCATGTCCGCTGCGGAGCTGGTGCTGCTTATGGAAACCGGGAAGCAGCCCGTATCCCTGGACAGTTCCCCCACCGCCGACCAGCGGCTATCCTGGGGGGAGATATTGCGTGACCCACGCAGCGAGGCTTGGATGGAACGGATGTTTTTGCGTGATCTGATCTCGCGGCTTCCCAAAACAGAGCAGTGGTTGTTGTATTTGCGCTATGCTGCGGAAAAAACGCAGGCGGAAACGGCGGAGCTTTTGCACATGACTCAGGTGCAAATATCCCGCCTGGAGGCACGGGTACGGGTAACTCTCCGGGAACAATGGAATGAAACAGGATAAAAACTGTCAATAGCTGCCTTCATGTACGGATCCCAGGTACAGGGGAAATGAGGATGCCAATATTTCACGAAAGTGATCACGGATATGCCTTGGCCTAAGATCGATGAAAGGGATATCACTGATACTGACCCATTGATTTTAAAATTGAGCAACAACAATTCAACAAGATATAAATGCTGGTTCACGTACTTTACATGAATGCGGCTATGCTTCCTGTATCGTTTTTCCCATCATGACCATGTCGTCCCAGCTTGTAAAGCCTCGCTTCTGATAAAAACCTTCCGTATCATCTGTCCTGGAGGTAAACAAATACATCCGCTGTATTCCCATTGATAAAAGCTGCCGCTCCAGTTCTTTCAACAGTTCCGAACCGATGCCTGTGCCCCGAAGTTTATGGGCAACGCAAAAGTCCTTGATAAAAAACTGTATGCAGTTAAAATAAGTCTCTTTTTCACCAACAATCATCCCGGTAATGGTGTCAAGCGAATCTTTGCAGACAATGCCAAGAAATCCTTCGCAGTGCATCATCTGAGAAAGTTTTTGATAAGCGGCTTCCTCACTCCACTCGTCATTCCATGGCGGAGCATTATATGTTTTGACGTACAACTGCGCAAGCTCCTGCAAATGCTTGGGCTGCATGGTCTCAAATGTCATAGCCTCTTCTCCAATCCGGCAATACTATTGCAATCGAAGATCCCTGCAGAAGCACTATGTCAGTGCAAACTGTTGGACCGTCAACTACAGGAGTTATGGAATGCTGGTAATGAATATTTCAGTGGGAGAGTACAGCAATCGCCTGTCTGTACCGGCATCCACTCGTCCCTCTTGCTTCCTCTCCCCTCCGTGACATGTTATCCTGAGGGCTCCGCCCGAAGGATCTTTTGTGACAAACTTATACACCAATGGCAAGATCCTTCAGGCGGAGCCCTCAGGATGACAAACGGGTGGGGCTTGGCTTATTATTTACAATACAATATTCTTGCTAATTTCCTGCGGGATGTGACTGCTAGTAAAACCATTCAACCTTGCCTTAAAGCTGTAGGGGCGATTTGTAATCGCCCGCCAAGTGACATATCCTGACTGCAACATGCGGGCGATTACAAATCGCCCCTACAGAATCGTTTGTTTGTTGACTTCTCTGCCGTAACTTGTGAATTCCATAACTTCTTTAGTTGTAAGTCTACTAGCGCGCGACTAAATACCTTTGCTGCCCTAGCTCATAGTAATCCCCTCCGTAGCAATCCACTGCCACAATGAGAGGCAAATCCTTCAGCGTCAGCCTTTTAATGGACTCTGTACCCAAATCTGCATAGGCCACCACCTCGCAGGCTGTGATACATTCCGCCATCAGCGCAGCGGCGCCGCCCACAGCGGCAAAATAAACGGCAGGATGCTCCTGCATAGCGGCCACTACCTTAAGTGACCGCTTGCCTTTTCCGATCATGGCACAAAGGCCCAGGGATAAAAGCAGAGGCGTATACGCGTCCATCCGGGTGCTTGTGGTAGGCCCGATGGATCCCACGGCTTTTCCCGGCTTCGTGGGCGTCGGCCCGGCGTAATAGAGCGTTTGCCCCTCCAGAGATATCGGTAGGGCTTCTCCTTTTTCAATAGCCTTTGCCATCCGCTCATGGGCCGCATCCCTGGCGGTATAGACCACGCCGGATAAAAGCACGCTGTCCCCGGCATGAAGGCTTTTTACATCCTCCAAGGATAACGGTGCCGTCAAATATATGGCCATGGAATCACTTCCTTCACATGGTGCCGATTGGATGCATCTACCGGCATAAACTTTGCGTTTTGGGCGGGCGATTCATAATCGCCCCTACATCCGACAAGCGTTTATTGGCTCTTCTTCCGACTCCTATGTGATGCGGCAAAGAAGTCAAAAAGAACGAAACGTTGTAGGGGCGATTATCAATCGCTCGCTTGCTGCTGAAAACGATCGCCTTACGAGAGGAGTTCAGAAGGATCATAGCCTACCTTGCGTGAAGTAAAAAGATCCTTCGCTGCGCCCAGAATGGCAGCAGGCGAGGCAAATCATAATACACCATCATACACTGACCGTCGAGTTATAAGCGTTCAGCAAGCCCTACAGCACCGCCTGCGCATGCCTTGTCACATGGCAGCCTACATTCACCGCCACAGGCAGCCCGGCAATATGGGTCGGATATGTGCGAATCTTTACCCCAAGGCAGGTGGTTTTGCCGCCAAACCCCTGGGGGCCAATCCCCGTCTCATTTACAAGCGTCAGCAATTCCTTTTCCAGCGTGGCATAAAAGGGATCGGAGTGCTCTTCATCCAAAGGAAGTAAAAGCGCTTCCTTTGCCATCTGCGCTACCTTTTCAAAGGTGCCGCCTATGCCCACTCCCAAAATCATGGGCGGGCAGGGATTCGGCCCGGCCAATCGAACTGTTTCCAGCACAAACTTCTTTACGCCGTCAAGTCCGTCGGAAGGATTGAGCATAGCGATGCGGCTCATGTTTTCGCTGCCGAAGCCCTTGGGGGCCACCTCTATTTTCAGTTCATTTCCAGGCACGATGCGGGTATGGATCACTGCGGGCGTATTGTCGCCGGTATTCTTGCGCCGAAGCGGGTCTAAAACAACCGATTTGCGTAAGAAGCCTTCCTCATACCCCTTACGTACCCCCGCATTTACGGCATCCTCCAGGGAACCGCCTGTGATATGCACATCCTGGCCGATGGTCAAAAACACCACTGCCATCCCCGTATCCTGACATATAGCCATGTTTTGAGTTTTTGCCACTTCCGCGTTCTTTTGAAGGATCGACAATATCTCCCGGGCAGGGGGATAATCTTCCTCTTCCCCCGCCTTTTTCAGTGCAAAGCCGATGTCCTCATTCAAAAAACAGTTGGCGCGGATGCACAGCTCCTTCACCGTTTCGGTGATCTGGGCAGCAGAAATGATTCGCAGGTTCTCCATAAGCCCTCCGCCTAATCGTTCAGGAATTCCTTTACCCTAAGGGATGCGGCATAGGCAGCGTTTTTCTTTTCTCCCGAAGCTGTCAGCATATCCATCGCTTCCCTGAGCTTTTTTCCGTTCAGCATTGCCTCCAGAATGCGGGCTTCCAGGCTGATGCCCGGCGTTTGGAATTCTTCAGGCTGCGGAACATCATGGAGGTCCACTACCAGGCAGTACTCCCCTTTTTCCACGTTTGGGTTTTGGCGCATGGCTGTGAGTACTTCCAGCACATTTCCACGGATGGTCAATTCATACCGCTTTGTCAAATCACAACAGACAGCGACCCGTGCTACAGGAAAGATTTCAGCAATGGCTTCCATCAGTTCCACCACCCGGTGGGGCGATTCATGCAGCACCGCCACAGGTGCGCCTTGGCCAATCTTCGTAAGCTTCTCCCGAAGCTCCTTCTTTTGCCTGGGCAAAAAACCATAGAAGGCGAATTCCGCCGTGTCAAACCCGCATATGGAAAGTGCCGACGCCATGGCGGTGGGGCCGGGAACAGGAAAAACATTAATCCCAGCCTCCCAAGCGGCTTTCACCATAAGATAACCGGGATCGGAGATGGCGGGCGTTCCGGCATCGGTAGTCAGTGCCACGTCGATGTTTTCCGCCAGCATTTTTTCAATGATCTTTCGGGATTTGTTCTCCTCATTGTGCTCATGACAACTGGTCAGCGGCGTATGGATGTCAAAATGAGCAGTGAGCTTCATGGTAACGCGGGTATCCTCCGCGGCAATGAGGTCTACGTTTTTAAGCGTTTCCACTGCCCTAGGGCTCATGTCGCTTAAGTTGCCGATGGGGGTTGCGATTACGTACAAGATTGGCATGAATACACCTCAAACCCTTTCCACCACCCGCAGCTTGGCGCTGCGGGCGCGGGCATTGCGGGCTACTTCCTCCGCTGTTGGCTGCACCGCACCACCGGCCAGCACTTTACCCACCGGCTTTTTGCCGCATACGCATATGGGCGCTTTGGGCGGGCAGACGCATGGGTTTTGCATGGTACGGAAGGCGATTTTTACAAGCCTGTCCTCCAGGGAGTGAAACGTGATCACGCAAAGCCGTCCGCCGGGCTTCAAACAATCCACAAAATCGGAAAGTGCCTGAGACAGCGGCGCCAGCTCATCGTTAATGGCAATACGGATGGCCTGGAATGTCCTGCGGGCGGGATGACCTTCATCCTTCCTGCGAACCGCCTTGGGAATGGCGTCGTCTATGATGCGTACCAGGTCACCCGTGGTTAAAACCGGCGTATTCCGCCGCCTTTCCACCACAAACTGGGCAATGCGGGCTGCCCAGCGCTCCTCCCCATAATCCAGGAGCACCCGTGTTAATTCCTGCTGGGAAACACTTTGCAGCCATTCCGCCGCCGAAATGCCGGAGTCCGGGTCCATGCGCATGTCCAGCGGCGCATCCTCATGATAGGAAAAGCCCCGCTCAGGCGTATCCAGTTGATGCGAGGAAACGCCCAAATCCAGCAGCGCCCCGTCAAGCTTTGGCGCGCCGGCACCATTTAGCAGTTCCTTCACATCATGGAAATTCCCACGGATGGGATGAAAACCAAGATATGCCTCAAGCCTTGTAGAGGCCGCATCAATGGCTGCCTTGTCACGGTCGATGCCGTACAATATTCCGCTTTCCCCGGC